>NZ_JAQEGR010000010.1:0-158392 GCF_027667425.1 Fusicatenibacter saccharivorans | reverse complement strand
GAGCGCCATTCCGCTTCAAACTGAGCAAAGCTCAGCAGGTTGATTAATTACTATTGGTTATTCTGCGATCCCTGCCAGGAAATTCAAGGCGATATGCCTTAGATGTCATTCGACTTAAGCAGGCATCTGCGTAGGTGGAATCCCCAAAAAGCTGATACCATCCGGATACTGGAATCTGTGAGATAATAATAGTTGCCTTGCGGCAGTCTCTGGACTCGATGATTTCAAATAAATCGCGGCATTTCTCGATGTCCAGATCCATTAAGCCGAAATCATCTATCACCATGAGATCATAAGCTGCCATTTCATTCGAATACTCAAAGTAAGTACCTTCCTGCCTGGCATGATCTGATTCCTTTAAGAGTGTGTTCGCACGTATGTATTTAACAGTACGGTTCTGATGCATTGCTGTGATACATAAGGCGCAGGCGATGTGCGTTTTCCCAGCACCGGCCCCTCCGGTCATCAGCAGGTTATTCGGCTCATCGATCCAATCACACTTGGCCAGAAGTTCTATGACGTGTGTATTCAGCTGACGTTCTGGATCATAGATTGAACTGTCAAGATCAGCTGCAGGATATTTCAGGGTCGCTTTCTTCATGAGACGTTTAAACTTTTTACTCTCACGCTGATCCCACTCCTGATTTACAATAGCAGCAAAGCGGACTTCAAATGGTTCGAGACCTGTGTTTGGTTCCAAAAGCTGCTTTTCAAATGCTTCAGCCATACCGGACATGCGAAGTTTATACAGCCGATCCATGAGTATGTTCTGTTCCTTTGTGAGTTTATCGTTATAAAGATAGTCTTTTAATCTGTATGCCATAGTACGTCACCCTTACTTATAGTAGTCCTTTCCTCTGATATTTTCATGATTGGGCAGTGTTCCTGGTGAATGCTCGGGGAGTTCCTTCACATCCATCTTTTTCAGCATCTGCTTGAAGGTAAAATACTTACAGGAATTGATCTCTATACATTTACGGGCAACTTCTTCAGCAGCACCTTTCGGGATTGTTTTTACTTTATGCAGGATACCTGCACAGGCATTATAGGACTGCTCTTCATGTTTTGATGATTTAAGGAGTCTGTCAATCAGTTCTGACATCGCAGGACCAATGGCAGAAGCCCAGCGGCGGTAATAATTACCATCCTTTGAATTGACTTCTTTGTAATAAAGGTGTTCTGGCGGCATATGTTCATCTACCGTGATATACAGCGGAAACTCTCTATAAGACCGCTTATGTGTACAGATCAGCCGATTATACTGATCACAGATCCTGATCTCTGAAGCGGTTGCCTTCAGGATTGCAGGCTTGCCACAGTAAGAGTACAATACGGAGTAGTAGTGGCCGTCATACTCGATGTGGTAGTTGTTGGGAACTTTTAGGACCGCTTTATAGTCGCAAGCCGTGTAACATCCGCCTGGCAGTGGTTTCATACATGGTTTGTCATACTTTTCGAAAGCATCCTGTCTTGAGAAGTCCTTGCCTTGAAAAGATCGTTTATTGAGGACTGCTACTATTTTTTTGATTTCAGCATTTAGGTCTTCAAATGATACATATATCTTTTCTTTCAGTTTCTCAACCAGGTGTATTTCAAGATAACGTACATGATTTTCAACTGTAGGCTTGCCTTTCGGCTTTCTAGCGGGTGGTGGAAGAACTATAGTTTCATAGAAATCTTCCAGATCTGCAAAGGTAGACTGCAGGATAAGTTCATCCTTTGTGTGCTTGGTTACAGCAGTTCGCAGGTTATCGGGCACAAAGTATTTCGTAACAGCACCATAAAATGAAACAGCATGGGCACAGCCTTCTATAAAACATGGGAGCTTCTCATTTGGAAAAGCTTCTGCATAGATCAGACTGCTGACTCCAAGAGTGGTCGCAAAGATATGGACTTTTTTGATCTCGCCCGTTTCGGTATCTGTTAACAGTTCCGGCTGATCACCGACCCAGTCGATATACATCTTTTCACCCGGGATTCGGTTTACGGCCATTGATACCTTCTGGCCACCATAGTTTTCTGCCATGAATCGGTTGAAGTATTCGTAAAACTGTGATTTCTCATAACCATCAGGATTCTTTTCTTTATAATCCAGCCAACAGAACGAAATGTTCATGCGGCTCCCTGGTGCATGGATTCTGTCATAGTAATACTGGAAATCTGGAAGTGGGACATCTTTCCTCTGTAGATTTTTCTGCGGATAGAAAAGGTTCTCAACTTCCTTAGGTGCCATCATTCGGAGTTCCTCGATTGGGATTCCGTTGGCATGGTATCGGCTCATGATCAGATTTAATGTACCTGAGCCAATCTTGTAACGGTCCATAACGGACCTGGTCTTGCATCCATTCAAACGCATCTGGATGGAGCCGATAATCGTGTTGTAGTCTTGCATAGTTATGCCTCCTTTCGTAATCATTTGATGACTACGAAAGAACTATAACACGTTGAAAACTTATTGATCAGCTGAAGCGGAAACGCGTTCAGTTACATCCGGAAAGACTGATCAGCTCTTAGCGGAATGCGTGGTCAGATGAGCCGGAATTTGCATATGATGGCAGATTATATCCAGAGTATTCAGATCGCACCAGACGGCGTAGTGACTGAGATTTATCCGGAAGACGGAAATGAGGCTGGAAAGATAGATCTTATTTATGATAAAGAACGAGGAAAGATATCTTGTTATGCCAGAGACAATGATGTGATAACCATGCAGGGACCATTTTCTTTGAAACAGGGTGGAACGGGGATTGCTGTAAGAAATCCGGTGTATGTGGAGCAGAAAAATGGCGAAAGGACATTTTGGGGATTTACAATTGTAATTATTCGTGTACCGGATATATTCGCTGATTCTATAAAGTCACTTACCGATTTTAGCTATGAATATAAGTTGTCTAAAAGTATTGCACCGTGGGATGAAACATACGAAGAAGTGTATGGCTCAGTTGTGGAAATGATTGATCCTGTCACATATACTTTCGAATTAGGTGACAGTCAATGGGTTCTGGAAGTGATGCCTGAAAACGGATGGAATAGCAATGAAAAGTTATATAGACTATGGGGCTGCGGTTTACTGATTGTTTTGCTTTTAACTGGATTTGTTTTTATGATTATGTTACTGCACAGGACACAGGAATCGGAAAACACAGTAGTGAAATTAAATAAAAAACTGCAGAAAGCATTGGAGCAGGCGAAAACAGCCAGTGTTGAAAAATCTAATTTTCTGTTTAATATGTCACATGATATACGTACTCCTATGAATGCAGTTATTGGTATGACGTCATTAATAAGACATGATGCAGGAAATAAAGATAAAGTAATAGAGTATGCAGATAAAATAGATATTTCATCCCAGCATCTGTTAGGGATTATTAATGATATTCTGGATATGAGCAAAATTGAGGCAGAAAAAACAGTTTTTAAATACGATGATTTCTCTATTCTGAATTTTATACAGAAAATCAATAATTTATTTCATTCACAGATAGATGAAAAGAAACAGACTCTTACAACAAAGAAAAATATCCGACATGAGTGGGTGAACGGGGATCAGCTTCACCTGATGCAGATTTTCAACAACCTGCTTTCTAATGCAGTGAAGTACACGCAGGAAGGTGGAGAAATTCAGTTTCTGGTAGAAGAATGTGAAACAAATTCATCCGTCTATGCAAAGTACCGTTTCTTAGTCAGGGATAATGGAATAGGAATGTCAGCAGATTTCAAAGATAAAATCTTTGATGCTTTTACCCGTGCCGAAAATTCTGTGACGAATAAGATCCAGGGAACCGGTCTTGGAATGGCTATTACCAGAAATCTGGTTGAAGCAATGGGAGGTACCATTGATGTGGAGAGTGAACTGGGACAGGGAAGTTGTTTTGAGGTTCTCATAGAGCTGAGAATTGCAGAGGATAGAACAGTTGCTCTGGCGGCACAAGAAGACACAGATGAGCAGAATGTACCATCTGTGAAAATGGTGAAGAGGTTTTGAAAGCATTTGAACAGTCTGCTCCGGGGGATTATGACATGATCCTGATGGATGTGCAGATGCCTGTTATGAATGGTTATGAGGCAACAAAGGCAATCCGCAAAAGCTCCCATGAACTGGCAAAGACGATTCCGATCATTGCCATGACTGCGAATGCATTTTCCGAGGATATTCAACATTCCCTGGCAGCTAGTATGAATGCACACGTTTCAAAACCAGTTGAGATGAAAGTACTGGAAAAGACAATCAGAAGCATAAAATCCGGCGGGGGGGGGCACCGAACCGCAGGGCATTGAACAGTGACAAATGGTTTTGATACAGTAGTGTAATTTTATTAAATCAGAAGGTTGACAAAGAGATGTATAGAGAAATATATTTGACAGACAGACAGACAGACAGACAGACAGACAGACAGACAGACAGACAGGAGATTTAATATGATTTCGAGAGCAAAGAAATATGTGGCAGTATTACTGGCTTTTGTATGCGTGTGTATGATATTTTCTCCCCAGACTGCATATGCAGCCGAGGACAGTTCGCAGCATGAAACTGTCAAAGTCGGTTTCTTTGCCATGGATGGTTATCATGTGATGGATGAAGAAGGCAACCGCAGTGGGTATGGCTATGATTTTCTTCGGCTGATGGCCCGTTATTGGGATGTAGATTACGAATATGTCGGATATGATCAGAGCTGGGATGATATGCAGCAGATGCTTGAAGATGGCGAGATTGACATGGTAACATCTGCCCGCAAAACACCGGACAGAGAAGAAAAGTTTGATTTTTCACGTCCGATCGGAACCAATTATGGGATGCTGACCGTCCGCAGTGACAACAGCACGATTGTGGACGGCGATTACAGCACTTACAACGGTATGCGTGTGGCGCTTTTGAACGGAAACACCCGGAATGAAGAGTTTGCGGATTTTGCAGACAACAAAGAATTTACATATGTTCCATCTTATTTTGATACGACCGCAGAGATGGAGGAAGCCCTTCAGAGCGAAAAAGTTGATGCGATTGTTACCAGTTCTCTGAGAAAAACAAACAATGAGCGAATCGTGGATAAATTTGGCAGCAGCGATTTCTATGTCATTGTTAAAAAGGGCAATACAGAATTGCTGAATGAGATCAATTATGCGATCGATCAGATGAATGCGGTTGAGGGTGACTGGAAAACGACGCTTTACAATAAAAATTATGAAAGCATAGAAACTAAGAATCTGGAATATACGGAGCAAGAAAAAAGTATTATTGCACAATATTCCAAGGACAACCCGCTTCATGTTCTGTGTGATCCGACCCGTTATCCATATTCTTATAATGAAAATGGTGAGATGAAGGGTATTATCCCGGATTACTTCCGGAAAATTGCAGACTATGCCGGGATTTCCTATGAGTTTCTTACACCTGCCACCAGAGATGAGTATATTGCTTATCAGAAAAATACGGAAACCACAGATATGAGTATCGATGCACGCCTGGAAACAGATAACTATGCTGAGACGAAAAAATGGGGGATTACTGCACCTTTCATTACAATGCAGCTGGCAAGGGTGACACGGCGTGACTTTGATGGAGAAATCAATGTTGTTACTACGGTTGACCAGACAGCATCAAATTCAATTGCAGATGCAATGGCACCTGGTGCAGAAAAGCTGATGTGCAGTACCCGGCAGGAAATGATGGAAGCTGTCCGTAAGGGTAAAGCCGATGCTGCCTTCGTCTACTATTACATGGCACAGGCGTTTGTGAATAGTGACACTACGGGCACCATGACATATACGCTGCTGGAACAGCCTACATTCACCTACCGCATGGTAGTTTCGTCAACAGAGAACCATGCGCTGGCTGGTATTCTGACGAAAGCAATGTATGCCATGCCCCAAAATCTTGTCGAAGATCTAGCAGCACGGTATACCACATACAAAGCAGCAGATCTGACATTTGTTGACTGGATCCGTCTGCATCCTGTTGTTACTGTTTGGGTTCTTCTTATTTTCGGATGGCTGCTGACTACTATGGCTGTGATAGCAATGCGTCTCAGTGCAAGAAAAAAAGCTCAGAAGGCAGCCCAGGAGACGGCTGAGGAAATGGCGGAACTGGCAGAGCATGCGCAGGCTGCAAACAAGGCAAAAACAGCATTTCTGTCACATATGTCCCATGATATGAGAACACCGATGAATGCAATCATGGGATTTACCGGTATTGCAATGAAAAATAATCCGTCAGACGAAGTGAAAAATTGTCTGGAAAAGATTGATGAAAGTTCAGAGTATTTACTGTCGCTGATCAATGATGTATTAGATCTGACTCGCGTGGAAAGTGGAAAAGTGAAATACAATCCGGCACCGGCAGATTTGAAAAGTATCACAGATTCTGCACTGGATATTACAAAAGGCTTTCTTACGAACAGGGATATCAGCTTTAAGATCCAGCGTGAAGAAGCAAAGATCCCAAATGTACTTGTGGATCCTGTACGTCTGCGAGATGTGCTGGTTAATATTCTGAGCAATGCCGTGAAGTTCACTCCGGATGGAGGGACGATTACATTTGAAGCCCGGTGTCAGGAAAAGGGCGGGGATGGATATATAAATATGCATTACCGCATTTCGGATACTGGTATTGGCATGAGTGAGGAATTTACAAAAGAAGTTTTTGAGGAATTTGCACAGGAAGATTCCGATGTGAGAACGCAGTACCATGGAGCTGGACTGGGGATGGCTATCGTAAAGAAGTATGTAGATATGATGGGTGGAACCATTTCCGTGCGGAGTAAAAAGCATGAGGGAACTACTTTTACTGTGGATATTCCTCTGGAAATTACAGATAAGGAATGTAATAAGTCAGACACAGGTTTTTCTGAAAAGGTAAATCTTACAGGTGTGAATGTTCTTATTGCAGAGGATAATGAACTGAATGCAGAGATTGCTGCCGTGCAGTTGGAAGAGTTCGGGATGAATGTAGAAAGAGCTGTGGATGGAAAGAATGCTGTTGAGATTTTCAGAAATCATCCGAAAGGCACATTTGATGTAATCCTGATGGATATCATGATGCCTGAAATGAATGGTTATGAAGCGGCAAAAGCAATCAGGGCGATGAATGACAGACCGGATGGAAAAAACATTCCTATTATAGCAATGACAGCCAATTCATTTGCAGAAGATGTTCAGGCATCACTGGATGCAGGAATGAACGCACATTTGTCAAAGCCGATTGTGATTGAGGAAGTTATAAAAACGATTTTAAGGTATGTTCATAATGATTAGCAGAGGTTCATGAATTAGTGGAATACAATTGACAGGAGGGCTAAAAGATGACAATGCAGGAGTGCTATAAAGCTATCGGAGGAAATTATGAGGCTGTTTTGGGACGCCTTCACAGCGAAGCACTGATTCAGAGATTTACATTAAAGTTCCTTGAAGACCAGAGTTATCTACAGTTAAAACAGGCATTGGAAAATAAAAATTATGAAGATGCTTTCCGCAGTGCGCACACATTGAAAGGGGTGTGTCAGAATCTTTCCTTTGACCGTCTGTTAGTAAATTGACACAAGTTGGCTGTAGAGTATAATTATAGTAAAAGTACAGCAGAAGCTGTCGCAAAGATATTTATAAAAATGTTGTGGGGGTATTGAACATTAATGAATGTAAAATTAAAATCTGGAAGCAAGCAAGCAAGCAAGCAAGCAAGCAAGCAAGCAAGCAAGCAAGCAAGCAAGCAAGCAAGCAAGCAAGCAAGCAAGCAAGCAAGCAAGCAAGCAAGCAAGCAAGCAAGCAAGCAAGCAAGCAAGCAAGCAAGCAAGCAAGCAAGCAAGCAAGCAAGCAAGCAAGCAAGCAAGCAAGCAAGCAAGCAAGCAAGCAAGCAAGCAAGCAAGCAAGCAAGCAAGCAAGCAAGCAAGCAAGCAAGCAAGCAAGCAAGCAAGCAAGCAAGCAAGCAAGCAAGCAAGCAAGCAAGCAAGCAAGCAAGCAAGCAAGCAAGCAAGCAAGCAAGCAAGCAAGCAAGCAAGCAAGCAAGCAAGCAAGCAAGCAAGCAAGCAAGCAAGCAAGCAAGCAAGCAAGCAAGCAAGCAAGCAAGCAAGCAAGCAAGCAAGCAAGCAAGCAAGCAAGCAAGCAAGCAAGCAAGCAAGCAAGCAAGCAAGCAAGCAAGCAAGCAAGCAAGCAAGCAAGCAAGCAAGCAAGCAAGCAAGCAAGCAAGCAAGCAAGCAAGCAAGCAAGCAAGCAAGCAAGCAAGCAAGCAAGCAAGCAAGCAAGCAAGCAAGCAAGCAAGCAAGCAAGCAAGCAAGCAAGCAAGCAAGCAAGCAAGCAAGCAAGCAAGCAAGCAAGCAAGCAAGCAAGCAAGCAAGCAAGCAAGCAAGCAACTGTAGCCCGGAGGGTGGGAGAAAGATGAAGAAGTGCAAATTAGTACAGAATATAAGAAATTTCAAATCTTGTTATTTTATATTTTGCACAATGATATGTTTAGTTGTTTTTCCTGTTTCCACATCTGCCCAAGAAAGATCCAGAGCGGATCTTTATCACAGGAAATACAGGAATTGATGCTTTGCACTATACGGTGCGAAGTGATTTTTATCATCCGGAAACAGAATGGGCAAAAGGCAGCAGACTGATTGCTGTAACAGCACACAGAAGGGAGAATCTGGGAGAGCCCATGCGTGATATGTTCCGGGCTATACGCAGGATCGTGGAAGAATTTACAGATGTGAAGGTTATTTATCCTGTACATTTGAATCCGCAGGTCAGGAAGATCGCAGATGAGGAATTTTGTGGATGCGAGAGAATACACCTGATCGAACCACTGGATGTGGTGGAATTCCATAACCTGATGAAAGTCAGTTATCTGATCATGACAGACAGCGGCGGAATTCAGGAAGAAGCTCCTGCACTGGGAAAACCGGTACTGGTCATGCGGGATACAACAGAGCGTCCGGAAGGTGTGGAAGCAGGAACCTTAAAGCTTGTAGGCACGAAGATGGAGGATATTTACAGAGAATGCAGGCGGCTTCTTACAGAGCCGGAGACATACAGAAAAATGAGTGAGGCTAGAAACCCTTATGGTGATGGGACTGCAAGTATCAAAATCAGAAAAATCCTGGAGGATATAGATGCATAAGCATAAGCAGAGCCAATGCAAAAGAAAAGTGAAACATCGAAAGAATGTGATGGGACTTATTATATTTTGCATAACTGTGTGCATTGTGTTTATGTTTGCTTATTATCAGAACCTGAGAAAAGAAATATCTGTCCGGCAGGAATGGCTGGAAACCGTCCTGACCAGAGAAAAAAAGTGGATCCTTGAGAATCAGGGCCCTGAAGGCGAAATCTATATGAATGGAAGTAAAGCCGGAGATGTTAATCCATACTTTGCATGTATGGCTGCACTGGGGCTTCTGGCAGAAACAAAGAATTGCCCCATGACTGAAACAGAGCAAAAAGCTGTTGGCAGGTATCTGGACTGGCATACTGGGGTTTTGCTGGAAACAGATGGAAAAATGGGAATCTACAGGAAAGAGGGTGGGGAACTTATTTATAAAGAAAAGGCTGATTCCGAAGACGGATATCTTGGTATGTACCTTTTTCTTATGGGAAAATATCTGGAAAAGACAGAAAGTACAGACCTGCCGGAATCCTGGAAAAATGGAATCAGCCTTGCATTAAAAAAGATTCAAAGCCTGATGCAGGATGGAATTACACAGGTTTCAGAAGAAAACACAACAGTTTATCTGATGGATAATCTGGAAGTGTGGAAAGGCCTGTACGAATTGGAACTTGCAGGACTGGAAGATACGCAGGCGATCAGTGAAATTCGTAAAAAGATACAGAAACAGATAGAAAAGATATTCTGGGATGATGCGAATCAAAGATGGAGAATTATCGGAAACAGTGATCGGTATCATCAGACAGAATTTTATCCGGATGGTGTTGCTCAGATTTATCCGCTGATTTATGAATTTCCGGTAAAAGAGAAGAAAAAGCAAAAGGTATTATATGATCAGTTTACGGAAAGGTTTCAGTGGCAGAAACTGAATAAAAAAAGAACTGGCTTTTTGTGGGCAATGACAGGAATGGCTGCTGCGCAGATGAGGGATATCAATAACCTTGTGGAATTAGTAGGAAATTATGAAACAGAATATTGTAAGAAACGAAAATATCCGCTATATACAGGCGAAGCAGGATGGATATGCATGGAATGCGAGAAATTGTATGGATTATATGAAAGAAAAATAAAAACAGCATATTTGCAATATGCAGTTTGCGGATGTTGATGAAGCCCAAAGAACCCGAATCTGATTGCAATCAAGTAAAACGCCGGTTGTGTGAATTTCTGAAAAAACGTGAGGAAGAATTAAGCTCCACGCATGAAAACCTCCAGTTTATTGCCGTGAACCAGGAAGGATACTATTATTCCGATGAGGGTCTGCAGGGCGTGTGGTACGGATCTAAAGATCTGCAGGATGCGGATATCAAAAGCTTTCTGACATCGGACTGGATCACCAATGAAAACCAGATGGTATTTGCCAGAAAACTGCAGAGCCAGCTGGTGGTCGACGGCAGTATCATCACACACTTTATTCTGATCCGTTCGATGGAGGAGATGGCACCGTATTTCAGAAGCAGTGCATTCAGCAACCAGAGCACGACGTATGTGGTGGACAGCAACGGAACGAAGATGTTCGAGGATACCGCTGTCGAGGAGCTGAGGATTCTGGCAGTAATTCTGCTTCTGATCCTGGCATCGGTTCTCTTTGTGACGAAATTCCGGAACAGCAGCCACCCGCTGGCAAAGAAAATCCCGATTCTTGCGATGACAGCCAACGCATTTTCAGAAGATGTGCAGAATGCCTTCAATGCGGGCATGAACGCACACATAGTAAAACCGGTGGATATGAAGGTACTGATAAAAACAGTGTGGAATCTTCAGACGGGCGCCGGAGCGGCAGGAACTTTAAATTGAAAAAATCCGGCAGAGTGTTTATAATGGATGGGAAAAACAAAACAGAAAGGCAATGCCGTTATGCGTAAAATTACAGAATTAAAAGAAAAACAGGAGATTGCGCTTGGAATATTACTGTATCTGGATGAAGTCTGCCGGAAACATCACCTGATCTATTTTGCAGCAGATGGAACTCTGCTCGGGCTGATCCGGCATCAGGGGTTCATTCCGTGGGATGATGATGTGGATGTCTGGATGCCGAGAGCGGATTATGAAAAACTGGAACAGATTGTAAACAGCGAAACGGATACACCGTACCGCGTCATGAATTTTCATAATACAAAGGGTTTCACACTGGCATACGGAAAGCTGGTACACACCGGAACGAGTCTTGTGGAGCACGTGGCAGGAGCTGTGGATACCGGTCTTTTCGTCGACATTTTCCCGTTTGACGGACTGCCGGAAAAAGATACACCGGAGTACGACCGTCACTGGAAAAAGCTGCTGTTTCTGGAAAGCCAGCGGATGAATGCATTCCGCACCTACCGCCAGACCTTAAAAGGAAACAAAGGAAGCTTCGCAAAATGGTGCAAATGGGCGATCCGGAAATGCTATGGAAAAGAGCGGATTCTGCGCGAGATGGAAAAAGAGTGCAGAAAGTACCGCGCGGAGGACTCAAAGTGGGTGGCCTGCCAGTGCGGCGGTTACCGCAAGTCGGACGCGATTCCCAAAACAGCGATCGAAGAGATCGTGCGCCTTCCGTTTGAAGGCCATCTGATCAATGCCCCGGCGGGATATGAGACGTATCTTCACACCCTGTACGGCGATTACCATCAGCTTCCGCCGGAGGATCAGCGTCATCCTGCGCATGTGGGAGATGCCTACTGGCGTTAGAACAGAGAAAAAAGCAGATGAGAGGTAAGCAATGAGTAAAATACTGGTGCTGGGACGTACCATGGACATGGGCGGAACGGAAGTTGCCATGGCAGCGCTGCTGCAGAAACTGGTGGAGAAAAAAGAAGATGTAACGCTTCTTCTGGTCGAAAAAAGAGGCGTTCTGCTGGAGCGGATTCCGAAGGAAGTGGAAGTGCGCCAGATGATCTGGAACAAAAAACCGCATCCGGCTTTGGAACGGATTGTGGGAAAACGGGAGACACCGGCAGAACGGTCTTTCTATGCCAGAGGAATGGGCGTATTTCTGATGCGCGTCGTGTATGGAAAGAAACGGTATGGAAAACTGTATGAACGGATTCTGGAGTGTGTGGAGCCGGAAACAAAACAATACGATCTTGTTTTCGACTTTTTCGGATTCGGTGCGTTCACAACCGCATTCGGAGCCAGAAAGACGAATGCGCGGAAAAAAGCGGTCTGGTTCCACGGAGAAAATCTCTGGTGGCTGTTCCGGACCAGGGACTTTATTCCGGAGTATGATAAAATTTACTGTGTTTCCGAGCCTGTCCGAAAACAGGTCATTGCCCGTTTTCCGGAACTCGCGGACCGGACAGAGGTTCTGCTGAATTTCATTGACATCAAACAGGTGCAGAGACGGAGTGAGGAGCCGCTTAGCGATCCGCAGTACACAGGAGAGCTGAAATTTCTGACGGTGGGAAGAGCTTCGGAAGAAAAAGGATATGATATTGCGGTGCAGATTACGGCGGAGCTGAAAAAACGGGGACTTCGCTTCAAATGGTTCATCATCGGTGATGGAAGAGATCTGAACAAGCTGCGGACCATGGCAAAGGAATATCAGGTGGAGCAGGAAATTATTTTTCTCGGAATGCGCGAAAATCCTGCGCCGTACGTAAAATCCTGCGACCTGTATCTCCAGCCGTCCCGTCACGAAGGCTATCCGATTACGATTGTAGAGGCGAGAAGCCTGCAGAAGGTCATCATCGCTTCCGATATTCCGTCCATGCGCGAGCAGATCCGAGATGGGGAAAACGGATATCTCTGTCCGCTGGATGTGATGCAGTTTGCCGATAAAATCCAGAAAGTGCTGGCAGATCAGGAAGGACGCGATGCGGTCAGAAAGAAGCTGCGGGAGGAACCCATTGATTTTTCAGCGGGATATGCGCAGATAGAAGCGTTTGCAAAAAAATAAAAGAGAAACAGCAAGAAAAAACGCCAGAACCGGCGATAAGATATTTCCGGTTCCGGCGTTTCTTTAGTCCTGGCGTCCCTGCTTGTTTTCATACATATACTTATCTGCTTTGTCAAACAGCATGCGGAGCGTACATTCGTTGTAATCGGTGGAAAGTGCCAAGCGGTGGGAATAGCTGATGCGGAACTGGGTTCCGTAGCTGTTGAACTGTTCGACTTCGTTCTGAAGCTCTGTGAGGATTTCTGTGATGCTTTCGCGGGTTGCATCATAGATGACCGCCATAATTCATCGCCGCCGTATCTTCCTACGAAATGCTTCGCGGGAATCGAGTTTCGCAGCAGCCGGGCAAAGTTCAGAATCAGCTGGTCGCCAATGGAGTGGCCGAGGCTGTCGTTGACGCGTTTCAGGTTGTTCATGTCAAAGACGATACAGGCGGTAGGAGTTTTGATGAATTCCACATTGTGGAACAGCTCTTCGCACTTGCTCTTGTTCGGCAGTCCCGTGTGAAGGTCGATGTAGGCTTTCTGTTCCAGCTGGCGGTTGGCACGGGAAACTTTGACTGCGGCAACCGTTTCATCTGCCATCTGGAAATACGTCTCTCTCATGTCTACCAGACCCGCCGTTCCGTTTTCTCCGGATCCGACCTTCTGAATTTCATTTTTCAGTTTATCCCAGCAGGCAATCTGGACATCCAGTTTTTTCTGATAATCCTTGTCGGAAAGACTCACGAGATCGTAGTGGCCATCCTCGTATTTCAGTCCGCTTAAGATATCGTCCAGGTCTATCTCAAATCCGGAAAGATCCCAGACTTCAATACTCTTTTTTTCCTTCCTGAAGCTCCTTTTTCTCCCCTCGTCCCGCTGAAACATGCTTTCCGCATCCTGAAACAGAAGCCTTCTTTCATCTTTCAGACGGATTACCGTTTCTAAACCGCATTCTTTCAAAGTATTGATAAACGGGGCATTCAGGTACAGCGCATCCGCCACAATCACATCTGCGAAATGACCATGCCTTTTCTTTAAATGCCGGATGAGCCTTTTCGCTCCTGTCAGTTCCCCTTCATCTTTTTCTGAACCATCTCTGGGTTTCAGCATTTCCTGCCCAAAGATCACATGCGGCGATTTTCCTACCGTCATACATACCACACTTCGATGAAAGTATTTTGTCTTCCCCGTCCCGTTCTTCCGGCTCAGGCAGTCTGTACAGGACTTTTTTGTACTGCTGAATAATTCCATCCCATCAATACCTGCCGCAACATATCCGCCTATGGTTCCTTCCCGAAATACGCGGTTGCGTTTCAGAACATCAATCGTCTGCGCGTGAATTTCCTCGATTTCTTTTGGATCAATCCGGGAAAGAAGATCCCTGACTGCATCAACTTTTGGGATTTTTCCACGGATACAGTTTTTCAGTTGTTTCTCCATGCTTTCCGGCGCTGAAAAAATGGTGTGAAAACTTTCATACTGAAGCATCAGGAAAATCAGCACTGGCATAACGATATTAAACAACGGGATGGATTTTCTTTTTCTTTCATCGGATAAACCCTTGATTTTTTGTGGAATTTTGTATACACTTTTCATATAAGTTAGCAGTTTCTTCAATGCTAATTTTTCATTAAGGACACCTTCTTTCGTATGTTTGTGGGGTAACATAATTATACAATAAAAGGTGTCCTTTTTGAGTGTTTATCCGGACTGCGGCACAGATGGCCCGGGCATTTGGTGCTAATTTTACAGCACTGTATGTGCAGACCGCGGAACCGGCAGAGAAAACGCCGGAGGATCAGGCAAGGCTGCAGAAGCATATCCGCCTGGCAGAACAGAGCGGGGCGGAGATTGTAACGACGCACAGCGAGGACATTGCCCTGCAGATTGCAGAATATGCGAGAATTTCCGAAGTAACGCGGATTGTCATTGGAAAAAGCATGATGGATCAGGGATTTTTTCGAAAGAGAAGGGGATGGACCGAACGGCTGACCGATCTGGTGCCGGATTTGGAAATCCATATCATTCCGGATTCCAATATCATTACCATATATCTGGTCGGCGTTATGATGACATCCATTCTGACCAGCGGTTATACCTGCAGCGTAATCAGTTCTGTGATCAGTGTAGTGCTGTTTAACTACTTCCTGACAGAACCTTCTTTTCAATACCAGCCAGCTTCTGCAGAAGGCAGAGGATGCGTCGGAGATTTTTGATATTACAGCGACAAAGCTTGTAAAACTGCTGGGAAGGGATCTGACGGCCGCACCGGCAGGGGCACAGGAGAGCAGAATTGTCCGCGGAACACTTTACAGCGCGCAGACAGGAGGAAAGACGGAAAAAATCTTTGACCCAAGGGAACAGGAAATCATTCAGTGGGTTCTCGACAGCCAGAAAAGAGGAGAAAAATATCTGGATCGCGGTGGAGGACAACGGCCCCGGGATTCCAAAAGAGTCCAGAGAGCATGTGTTTGAGATGTTCTATTCCGGGAAAAATAAAGTAAGCGACAGCCGCAGAAGCCTTGGCCTTGGACGGGCACTCTGCCGTTCGATTGTAAATGCGCACGGCGGGGAGATAGCACTTTATGACTGCGATCCACAGGGCTGCTGCTTTTGATTTAACCTGCCGCTCAGCGAGGTGAATTTGAATGAATAAGACATTAATTCTGGTTGTGGAAGATGATACGCCGGTTCACAACCTGATTACTACGACGTTAAAAACACACGATTATAAGTATATTTCTGCAAAGAACGGTGCGGGTGCCATTATGGAGGCATCCACACATAATCCCGACATTGTTCTGCTCGACCTTGGCCTGCCGGATATTGATGGCGTAGAGGTGATTGAAAAGATTCGAAGCTGGTCGAATATGCCGATTATCGTAATCAGTGCAAGAAGTGAGGACAGCGATAAAATCGAGGCATTGGACGCAGGAGCGGATGATTATCTGACGAAACCGTTTTCTGTGGAGGAACTGCTGGCCCGCCTTCGAGTCACACAGCGCCGTCTGTCCCAGATGCAGGCAGAAAATGGAGTCCAGTCGGCTGTCTTTGAAAATGGCGCACTGCGGATCGAGTACGCAGCGGGGTGCGCATATCTTGACGGAGAGGAACTTCATCTGACCCCAATCGAATACAAGCTGCTCTGCCTGCTGTCGCAGAATGCAGGGAAGGTGCTGACGCATACGTTTATCACACAGAAAATCTGGGGAAGCAGCTGGGAGAATGATATCGCTTCCCTCCGTGTTTTCATGGCGACGCTTCGGAAAAAGCTGGAAAAGAACGGAGAGCAGACGCAGTATATTCAGACGCATATCGGGGTTGGCTACCGGATGCTGAAGGTAGAGTAAAAGAAGAAAAAATTTGACTTTACAGGCCTAAAATGATAGCATAAAGGACAGAGAACGCAGTTTTGGGAGGACGAAAAAACGGATGATGAAAAACCTCGAAGTACTGGAGGAAATAAAAAAACAGGGAAAAAACCTGATTGGGACAAAACGGGATGAATTTGTAAAGCAGAATCTTTTATCGGATGAGTTTATTGAGATGATGCAGAAGAACAAAAAGCCGTTCGATCTTCTGATGTCGTATTATCAGTGCGCCATTATGGAAATCGAGACAAAGTTCCGGGTGCTGAATCAGGAATACTCGCTTTCCTATGACCAGAACCCGATCGAAGGAATCAAAACAAGGGTCAAATCGTATGAGAGCATTATGCGGAAAATCCGCGTGAAAGACATCCCGGTCACACTGGAGTCTATCGAGGAAAATATCCGCGATATCGCCGGTGTGCGCGTGATCTGTTCTTTTCCAAGCGATATTTATAAGCTGGCAGACAGTTTTCTGAAACAGGATGACATTACGCTGATTGAGCGGAAGGACTATATTCAGCATCCGAAGGAGAGCGGCTACCGCAGTCTTCATCTGATCGTTCAGGTGCCGATCTTTTTACAGGATACAAAGAAACTGGTTTACGTGGAAGTACAGTTCCGTACGATCGCGATGGATTTCTGGGCGAGTCTGGAGCACAAGATGCGCTACAAGAAAAATATTCCCGAAAATCATGTCAAATATCTGCAGGATGAACTCTACGACTGCGCAAGACAGAGCGCGGAGCTGGATAACCGTATGCAGAATATCCGGAATCTGATTGCAGAGGAAGCAGAAGAGGAAGAGTGCGATACGCTTGCAATGCTGCCGATGAAATAGAGAACGGATTTGGGAGTTGGAGAAAAAGAGCATAAAAATACGCCGCAGGTCTAGTGATCAGATCTGCGGCGTATTTTTGCTCATGCTTCTTTCGAATAATGAATATGCTGCAATTTCCATTTCTCGTCCTCTTTGACGGCGACCTGTGTCTCGAGTCCGCGGATGCCGTACGAAGTGCCATCCTCACGGCGGATGCATTCGGTGTGGTAAGAGAAAAGGATGAGAGCTGTGTTTTCGTTGATCAGACGCGGTTCAATTTTATCTGTGCGGAACAGGATGGAAAAATCAAGCGAAGGTTCATAAGCGGCTTGCGCGGCTCGATTCGGTTAAAAAATCAGCTCCTGTTCCCGAAAGAGCGAATCAACGGCCTCTTCATACTCGGCAAGGCGATTTGCTTTTTTGATCTTTTTCAGATACTTCTGGGGATTCGTAAACGATGTTCCGAGGTAAATCCACAGTGCCTTTAATTTAAACAGCACATTTTTATCCCCGGAAATAACGCGCGCATAGCCGGCACAGAGATCTTCGCAGAATGCGCGCAGCAGCTCCTTATCTGCCGGAGCTAAATTTTCACTGCTGGCAGGATCTGTACTGCGCAGCATCCCGATCAACCAGGGGTTCTGCAGCACCCCGCGGCCGAGCATGACCTTTTCCGTCAAGGGAAAATCATGGCAGAGCTTCTGAAAATCAGCGGTTGAGAAAAGATCCCCATTGTAGCACAGCGAGTGGCGGCTCGTCTCATATGTTGTCCGATAACACTCCATGCGCGGCGTATATTTGTAGAAATCTTTCTGAATCCGCGGATGAATAATCAGCTCTTCCAGCGGATATTTGTCATAAATCGCAAGCAGCGTCTCCCACTCATCGGTGTCGGTTGTGCCAAGTCTTGTCTTGATGGAAATCCGGCAGTCGCAGGACGAAAAGATTTCATCGAGAAATGCATCGAGTGTATGCGGCCACGCAAGCAATCCGGAGCCGCGCCGCTTGGCGACAACCGTGCCGGACGGACAGCCAAGGTTCAGATTGACGGTATCGTAGCCGTACTCCTTCAGTTCTTTTGTCAGAGAAAGAAAGTCCTCCGCCTGGTTTGTGAGAATCTGCGGGATCACCGTCATCCCTTCGTTATGCTCCGGGAGAATGTCATTGCGCTCGCGGGAGCTCATCTTTTTATTTGTAATAAATGGCGTGAAATAACGGTCAGCCGCCGGAAAATATTTGTGGTAGGCGCTCCGGTACACATATCCGGTCAGCCCTTCCATCGGGGCGAGATAAAATTGCATGATGATAAAATCCTTTCAAAAAAATCGGTTTTCCAATACGAAAAGTGTATCATAAAACTGCCGGAAGGGACAGAAAAAAATGAAAGTAAAATAATATCTACTAAACAAGTAAGAGGTTAAAAGAAGAAGCCGGTGCGACGTCTGTTTTACAATGTGTGATGAGATGTAGAAAAAATCCGATACAGAATCTTTTTTTGAGGGGTCCTCAAAGATTTCTGTACCGGATTTTTCTAATTCTGCATATGAATCTGCTCGCCCGTCACCGGCGCAAAGCAGCGAAGCGTTTCGCCATCGAGATTCTCGCGGTGCATATCAACCGCAGAAATCTGATGATTGTCATACGTCGTATAATAGTAAATTCCCTGCGTCGCATTGCAGCAGGAAGTATAGAGCGTGATCTCATACTTTCCGTCCGCCACCTCGCAGCATCCTCTCTGCTGGTCGACAGAATTTAAAATATGGAAAAACTGGCTGACACTCTCCGTTTCGCTGTTTCCCGAGATCGAGTTCTGCTTTACAAACGCCACGCGTGCAAAGCGGGAAGCAGACGAGAGGTCGCCCGGCAGTCCAAGACCGCCCATGCCACGGCTGTACGTAGAAAGATCGAGCTGGTTGGAAAACGTGTTGGCCGGCTGTTTTGGTGACAGATGCAGGTAATTGTTCAGTGAGAACATCTGCATTGGAAACGGCGGATTGTTTGTCAGAACGCCGACCGGATTGTCGTAGACATGCAGACCGTCCGCCGTGGATTCCACGGTGATGGCACCCGATGCATCTGCGATGATCCAGTGAAGCTGTGCGAGCGGAAGATTCTTTTTAAAAGGTGTGCTGATGAGATTGATACGGGAGAGGGATTCTTTTGCTTCCGCAAGCGAAGCACATGTACCGAGAATCCACGGGATCAGCTCGAACTGCGCGATATTGTCTTTCTCCGGTTTCGGATCGAAATAAACGGCATTTCCTACAAAATTAAGGCCGGCGATACCAAGCCCTTTTTCATTGAACGCCTCATAATAGAGCGGGTAATCATCCATCACACACGCCATGCCGATCATTGCATAGTGATGGGAAAGGGACGGCATATGAAGAAAGGAAAACGGGTAATTGCGAGGTGTGACGGTGATCTGGTCGCCATAGGAAAATTCATAATCGAGTGTGCGGCCCATATAAAAGTCGCGTGTTTGATAGGTTGCTGCTGTACACATAGAAAAACTCCTTTCGATGGATGATTTGTCATTGCTGTAAGGTATCATAGCACAGAAGCGGAGGAACGAACAGGAGAAAAATATGAAAAAAGTATAAAAAAGAATCCTGCCAGGCAGGATTCTTCAGATCAGTCATAGATTTTGTGATTTGAAACATTCACCGGGCAGGAAGAGGTGGATTTAAGCATGATATTTCCGGAAGTGTTCTATGACAGCAACGGATTCTGCACTGACAGGTTTCGGAACAGCGGACGGTTTTGCAAGAAAATAGCCCTGCAGGAGATCAACATCCAGTTCCAGTACCTTCAAAAGTTCAGCTGGAGTTTCCAGACCCTCGGCAATGATTTTCATGCCTCTTTGATGTGCATAGGAAACAATATTTTCTACGATCTGCTGCTTGTCCGGATCGGAGTCGATATCGCGGATGATGGAAAGATCCAGCTTGATATACGCCGGTGCAAGCTCCAGAAGCGTTTTTTCATTGCTGTAGCCGCTGCCGTAGTCATCCAGGGCAAATACACCGGAAAATCCCGGCATCTCACGTTTTTTCAACAGAGCTGTAAGATCCGGTGAATCCTCCTCTGTGATCTCGATGACAATCCGATCCTGAAGAAAGCTGTATTGTTCGACGTAAGCCACTGACTCATCGTGATTCATGTATTGGCTTGCAATCGAATTGACAAAGAGAAGCTCATCACCGCGTATCTGATGGGTGGAGAGGAATGTGGCATAGGATTTTGCAGAGAGAAACATAGTCAGACGTTCTATTTCATGCAGGCACTCTTCCTCGTGAGCCAGCTGCAGGATCTGATCCGGACGAGTAAGTGCCGGGAGATTTCCGCGCATCAGCGCCTCGTAGGCGTAGATACTGCCGTCCGCAGCGGAAACAATTGGCTGGAAGTAATACGTAAACAGCTCTTCATTCAACATTTTATGGAACAGGCGGCGCATCTCGGTTTCCTTTGCGTTTTTTGTAAAAAGCTCCGGATCGAATTCGGTAATGTACCCTTTTTCTGCTTTCTTTACCTGGTACATTGCGAAATCCGCATATTTTTTCAGCGTAGACAGATCTGTACTGTTTTCCGGATACCAGGAAACTCCGCCGGAAAGGCGAAGGGGCAGTTTACGACCACTTGGCAGCTCCAGGGCTGTATTTGAAACCGCAAGGGAAAGATTCTGCAGAAGTGCTCGAATTTCTTCCTGCGATTGGTAGCCGTAGAACAGAAGATTAAATTCATCGCCGGAAATACGGGCACAGAGCGTTTTAGCCGGCACAGAGGAGATAAAACACTGTCCTGCCTGCCGGATATAGGCATCGCCCCAGTCGTGGCCGAAGGTGTCGTTGGTGCGTTTTAGATTGTCAAGGTCGATCATCAGAAGGGCAGCGTGACCGAGAACTTCCGAATGCTCAAAAAGAGCTTCACTTTCCCGTTGAAACGCGCGTCGATTGTAGAGACCGGTCAATGCATCGTAATCACGCTCGTGCTCTATGCGCTGCCGTTCCAGCATAACGGAGGTAAAATCTTCGACAAGTCCGATCTGCGCATAGCCCTCGCGGGAGGTCTCCATACGGATGTAGCGGATTGTTCCGTCAGAAAATGAAATTTCATACACCTTAGAATGCCCGACCCATACGGTATGAGAATGTGTCTGGTCAAATTCACGCAGCATCTGCTGGAAATACCGGGTGGAAAGCCCGGAGACATCTTCAGATGGAAGGTTGAGCATGGGAAAAAAGTTCTTTGTGACATAGACCGTGTTGAGATCAAAACGCATCTCATAGCCACCCAGTTCAATACTTGCCATTTCCATGATACGCAGGAATTTTGTGGAGGTTGTCAGAATAATGTGGATACTGCCGTCATCGGAAAAGTCATCTTCTTCCAGGTAATTGGGAAGATAGGCAGCCTTTTCTTTCTCTGTAAGATAAGGGGAAAGATCAACGACCTGTCCCATCTGCTCAAGCGTATAGGCGGTATCGGCGTAGGCGGAAAAAATATTTGGCATGGCAAGGGCACCAATCCTTCCTTTGGCGGCATCGAGAACATTTTTTCCCAGGTCATTGATGCTGCCCTGACTGGAGGCTTCGACCGTAATATGCTCTTTTTTTCCGATCGTTGTATTGAATTCCTCAACAAGACGTTCAAAGGAAGCTAACTGATCTCCGTTGTAATACGTCCATACGGTCAGCGTAACGGGTTTGTCGGAGGCGCGGCATCCGCCAAGAAGCGATACAGCGAGAACAGAACTCAAAAGAAAGGTTGTGACTTGATTTGAAAGAATTATAACATAAAGGAACAGGAGCCGCAATCGAAATTAAGCCGTGGAACAGAAAAGTTGTTACAGTTCACTGGTTCCCAGCGAACTGTAACATTCGCAGCCCTCATTTAAAGTTTTGCTTCGCAAAAGGAGGGCTGCTCACGCCTGAATCACTTTCTTACGCAGCGAAACAGCAAGTGTTTCACTGCTGAGTGAACAGTAACGAAAAGTTACCTGTTGTTTGCCGGGTACCGGTGAAGTGTAATGCAGCAGGAAAGAATCCGGTAAAGGAAAAAAGCTCCGCCGGAAAAAAAGGTGGTATTTCCGGTGGAGCTCTGTGAAAAAAGTGATCAGAATTTTACTGATGATAATAAGAGAGGAAGTCGGTGATCTTTTCAACCGCATCCTTTAAAACTTCAATTCGCGGCAGGTAAACAACGCGGAAGTGATCCGGCTGTCCCCAGTTGAAGCCGCCGCCGTGGACGATCAGAAGTTTTTTGTCGCGCAGCAGATCGAGAGCAAATTTTTCGTCGTTTGTGATATTGAACTTTTTCGTGTCAATTTTCGGGAACATGTAGAACGCAGCTTTTGGTTTGACTGCGGTGATACCCGGAATATCGCAGAATGCCTTGTAAACGTATTCGCGCTGCTCGTAAATCCGTCCGCCCGGAATGATGTAGTCGTTGACACTCTGGTGGCCGCCAAGAGCGGTCTGGACAACGGACTGTGCCGGAACATTGGAGCAGAGACGCATGTTGGAGAGCATTTTGAGCCCTTCAATATAGTCCTTTGCGATAGCTTTATTTCCACTTAAGATCATCCAGCCGATACGGAAGCCTGCGATCATGTGCGATTTGGAAAGACCACTGAAGGTGACACAGAACAGATCCGGTGCGAGGGATGCAATAGAAACATGCTCGAGACCGTCCATGACGAGCCGGTCATAAATTTCATCGGAAAAGATGATCAGCTGATGTTCTCTGGCAAGCTCGACAATCTGCTGCAGTACCTCTTTCGGATAGAGTGCACCGGTCGGGTTATTCGGATTGATGATAACAATCGCTTTTGTGCGGTCGGTGATCTTCTTTCGCATATCATCGATGTCCGGATACCATTCGGACTGTTCGTCGCAGATGTAGTGGACGGCTTTTCCGCCGGCCAGCGTTGCGCAGGCAGTCCAGAGAGGGTAATCCGGGGATGGGATGAGGATTTCATCCCCGTCATCCAGAAGAGCGGACATACAGAGGTTGATCAGCTCACTGACGCCGTTTCCTGTATAAATATCATCAATAGAAACATTTGGCAGTTTCTTTAACTGTGCGTATTGCATGATTGCTTTTCTTGCGGAGAAAAGTCCCTGGGAAGGAGAGTAGCCCTCACAGTCGGTAAGCTGATGACTCATGTCGTAGATGACCTCATCCGGGGTACGGAAACCAAAAGGAGCCGGATTTCCAATGTTCAGCTTCAGAACCTGCGTGCCGCACGCTTCCATGCGGTTGGCTTCTTCTACGACAGGTCCGCGGACATCATATAAGACATTGTCGAGTTTTGATGATTTTTTAAATTCTCGCATAGGGGAACCTCCTGTTTTTTTCTGGGAAAGAGAAGCAGCAGATGGATCAGAACAAGATTCTGTCGAATCAGAAACCGTATCTGCCGTATAGTTTACTGTGGAATCTTTTGCAAGCAGCCAGTCGGGATCGACCTGGAGCACATCGGCCAGAAAGTGAAGAATGTCGGAGCGCGGAACCGTTTTTCCGCTGACATACTGGCTGACATGGCTTTTTCCAAGCTTCACACCGCGCCGCTGGGCCGCTCGGATCAAATCGACCTGCTTGAACTGTTTCGCCTGCATGGCCAGTTTCAGACGGTCGGAAAAGGTTTCATTTGTCATAGAAAATCTCCTTAAGATAGAATACAAAATAAAAAAAAGTTCAAAACTGTGCTTATTGTAGCATGGACAAGAAAAAAGTTCAATAGAAAAACTGAAAATTGTAAAAATGTTGAAAAGTTCAAAATTAAAGCGAAACAAGTTCAATTATAATATTGTCTATTCTGTACAGGTAAAGCGTTAAACCTTGCGCATTTTGCAAATTGACAAACGATGAGATTTCGGTAGAATAAAAAAATAGGATGTTATGCGTTTCTGTTGGGATCCGCCAACAGAAACGAGAGTACATTGGGAGAAAAAGGGAGGAAAATGTATGGGGGAAGGTCATAAAAAATTGAATATTTCCGACTGTATGGGACTTGCGATCGGACAGATCATCGGTTCAGGCATCATGGTATTGACAGGAATCGTCATCGGTCTGACAGGACACGGCATTGCCGCAGCGTTTATTTTAGGTGCCGTGCTTGCCATTATCACCTGTGTACCGTTCATCATCCTGACGTCCGCAATCCCGTCATCAGGCGCCGGCTTTACTTACATCCGACGATTGATGGGTGAAAAAGCCGGCTTTATGTACATTGCGATGTTTGTCTTAAGCCAGGTTCTGATCGCAACGTACGCGAAAGGCTTTGCAAGCTATTTCTGCTCGATTTTTCCGCAGTTTGGCGAGTCGGCTGTCGCAATGGCAGCACTTGTAATCTGTACCGCTGTCAATCTCATCGGACTGAAATCGAGCGCACTGGTGCAAAAGGGCATGGTTGTGCTGCTGCTTTTAAGCCTGTTCTTATTTATTGTATTCGGGTTGCCCAAAGTAAGCTGGGATGCCCTGACACCGACGGTATCCAACCTGATGCCGAACGGTCCGAAGAACTTTTTCACAGGCGTGGCACTTTTGAGTTTTGCGTGCGGAGGCGCAAAATTCGTTGCGGAGAACGGAGACGATATTGTGGAGCCGTCCCGCACGATTCCAAAGGTTATCGTGCTTTCCACGAGTATCGTTGCTGTATTCTATGTGCTGATCGGTATCGTGGCAGGCGGCGTGCTTCCGGTCGAAACGGTTGCATTTCAGAATCTGACGCTTGTCGCACAGGAGATTTTTCCAACCTGGATGTACCTGTTTTTCGTGTTCGGTGGTGCCGTATTTGCGCTGCTTACCACCCTGAACGGAACCTTGAGCTGGGTGACAAGAGGACTGCAGGCTGCCGCAAAACAGGGCTGGCTGCCGGAAAAAACCGCGGAGGAGAATAAAAACGGTGTTCCGGTGATCCTTCTGATGGTCTTTTTCCTGATGGGCGCTATTCCGATTCTTACGGGAATGGATCTGACATTGATTTCAAACATGGGTGTCGGAACCGATATGGTGACGGAATTTATGGTACTCCTGGCCTGCTGGCGTCTGCCGGATATCTTCCCGGAAGAGTATCAGAAATCTGCGTTTTGTATGAAAAAGCGGACACTTCACATTCTGCTGTTTTTCATCGGCATTCTGATGATCGGAACCTCGTATGTCAATCTGTCGGATCTTACGGTTCCCGCGGCGATCGCATGCGGCATCTATATTCTGGTGATGTTTGTTTACACGCAGGTCCGATACCCGTATGTGAAGGCAAAACAGGAAAAGAAAGAAGACAAATAAAGAAGAGAAATGGAGAAGAAACATGAGGGCAACAACAAAAGAGCAGGGCTTTTACAGCCAGATTTTTAAGCTGGTTCTGCCGATTGTGATTCAGAATCTTTTAAGCGCGGCAGTCAACTCTGCCGATGTCGTGATGCTGAACTACGTGGGACAGTCCGCTATTTCCGCGGTATCCCTGGCATCCAACTATGCAAATGTATTATTTATGGTTTATTACGGACTGGGAACAGGAGCAACACTTCTGTGTGCCCAGTACTTTGGAAAAGGCAATATGCGAGCAATTCAGACTGTCGAGGGAATCGCACTTCGATTCTCCGTCATCATCTCCGTCGTTGTGGCAGGAATTGCTTTTACCATGCCACAGATGATGATGCGTCTGTTTACAGATAATGCGGAACTGATCCGGATCGGTGCTTCGTATCTGCGCGTCATGGGTGTGACCTACCTGTGCTGGGGCATTACGGAGATCTATCTTGCGGTGCTTCGAAGCCTCGGCCGTGTGACGATCAGCATGGCGATGAATATGATGGCATTCGCACTGAACGTATTTTTCAACGCATGCTTCATTTTTGGTCTCTTCGGATTTCCGAAGCTTGGAGCAACCGGCGTTGCAATCGCAACGGCGATGTCGCGTGTCATTGAACTGATCGGCTGCGTGATTGTATCAATTATGAGTAAGGATATCAAGCTCGATCTGCGGTACATGTTCATCCGCAACAAGCTGCTGTTTTCCGATTTTGTGAAGCTGTCACTTCCGGCGCTTGGAAATGATCTTTCCTGGGGCGTTGCATTTTCGATGTATTCTGTGATCCTGGGCCATCTGGGAAGCGATGCGGTAGCGGCAAACTCGCTCGTTGTCGTTGTAAGAAATATCGGAACCGTGCTGTGCTTTGGTGTGGCAAGTGCAGGCGGTATTCTGCTTGGAAATGTTATGGGAGAAGGAAATCTGGAAAAGGCGAAGGAATATGCATCGAAACTGCTGAAGCTGACGGTTGTTACCGGAGCTGTGGGCGGACTGGTTGTACTGGGTATCACGCCGTTTGTACTGAAGTTTGCTTCTTTAAATGAGACCGCGATGCATTATCTGAAATATATGCTGCTGATTAACACCTATTATATTATGGGGACTGCCGTCAACACAACGCTGATTGCCGGAGTATTCCGTGCCGGAGGTGACACAAAGTTCGGACTGGTCTGCGATACGATTGATATGTGGTGCTACGCGGTGCCGCTTGGATTTATTGCAGCGTTTGTCTTCAAGCTTCCTGTCCTTGTGGTTTATTTCCTGCTGTGTACAGACGAGTTTGTAAAATGGCCGTGGGTTCTGAAACGGTATAAGAGCGGACTGTGGGCAAAAAACATTACGCGGGATCACCTGTTTGAGGATGAAGAAAAAGAATAGATGATATAGAAAAAAGACATCTGCAGGGATGAAAAATCACTTCGCCAGATGTCTTTTTCAAACACGCTCTAACTGTGCTGCAAGAGTCAAAGAAACAACAGCGGAAAGTCAGAATGGTTATAGCATAACGGATCGGAAACTGGTATGATCAGACCGTAAAAGGATAGTGCAAAAGTTTTAAAGAACGGTATATCCTTTGCTCTTTAAGCTTGCTTCTGTCTCGTACACATCCGGTACATGGAACACCATGATCGGGCAGCCGGACTCACGGTTGAAGGAGAGATAGATATAGTCGATGCTGATATTTGTCTCAAGCAGTGTTTTCAGAAGGGAATTTAAGTTGCCCGGCTGATCGACGACTTCAACACCGAGTACATCCGTCTGGCGTGTCATGTAACCGGCAGCCTGAAGCGCCTGCTCTGCTTTATCCGGATCGGAAACGACCATGCGGACAATGCCGTACTCTGCGCTGTCGTTGTTGACAGAACCTAAAATATTGACGTCGTTTTCAAACAGAATCTGTGTGATCTGCTGCATCGTGCCTTTTTTATTTTCTGCGAAAATAGAAAGTTGTTTTAACATAATGGGGGCCTCCTAAAATTGATCTCTGATTCCATTATACTGCCAAAATCAAACGCGTCAACGAATTTTGTAAAAGAAGACGAAAAAAAGGTAAAAAAGCGTATCGTTTACAGAAAATCAATAGAATAAAAGCATCAATATAAAGAAATAAAAAAAGAAATCAATGAGCGAAAAAAAGACAGAAAAGTCGGATAATAAGAGAAAATGCACAAAATACAAATAAAATATGAGAAAACGGGTGAAAAAACTTTTGCATAATGACGAAAAATGCGCTACAATATAAGCGCTATATGTGAATTTATTATTGGGAGGTATTAGAATTATGGCAACATTTTATGCATCAAAAACAGGAGAAGTATCTGCTAGAGAAAAAGAACATTCCGCGCTGGTACGTGAACTGGCCGGTGAGTGCATGACACTTCTTGAAAACGACGGAACCCTGCCGCTTGCCGGTGCAGGAAAAGTCGCAGTTTATGGTAACGGCGTCCGCCACACGGTAAAAGGGGGTACCGGTTCCGGAGACGTTAACACAAGAACGGTTGTTACGATCGAACAGGGCTTAAAAGAGGCCGGCTTTGAAATTCTGACTGGTAAATGGCTCGATGAATATGACAAAGTGCTTGCAGATGCGCAGGCTGCATATCAGGCAGAGCTGGCAAAAAAAGCAGAGGAGCTTCACGTTCCGATTTTTGCTGTTATGTTCTCGGAAGTATTTGCACAGCCTGATGTGCCGGTAATTACCGAAAAAGAGGACACCGATACCGCTATCTATGTTCTGTCAAGAAACTCCGGTGAAGGTGCAGACCGCTATAACAGAGCATGCGATTATCTGCTCGGCGAAAACGAGCTCGCTGACATTGCCTATCTGGCAGAGCATTATGAGAAAACAGTTTTAATTTTGAATATTGCGAACCTTGTAGACACCACAGAGTTAAAGAAAATCAAAGGACTGAATGCAATTCTTCTTGCAGGACAGGCCGGAAATGCAACCGGAAACATCGTTGCAGACGTTGTTCTCGGAAAGAGCATCCCATCCGGAAAGCTGACTGATACATGGGCTGCTTCCTATGAAGACTATCCGTCCTCAAAAAATTTCAGCCACAACAACGGTGACACCAACGATGAGTATTACAGCGACGGCATTTATGTCGGCTACCGTTATTTTGACACCTTCAACGTAACCCCGAACTACTGCTTCGGCTATGGCAAAGGTTATACTGATTTTGAGACGGAAGTAAGGGACGTGGAGGCAGATGCCAAGAACGTTACCGTTACCGCATCCGTAAAGAATATTGGTGATACATTCGCCGGAAAAGAAGTCGTACAGGTTTACTATTCCGCACCGGATGGCACGATTGAGAAACCGTATCAGGAGCTTGGCGGCTTCGGAAAATCCGATCTGCTCTCGCCGGGTGAGTCCCAGACGATTACCATTTCCTTCCCGACAAAATCTATGGCTTCCTACGATGAGAAAAAAGCAGCATGGGTACTCGAGGCAGGAACGTATTACATCCGTGTCGGCAACAGCTCCAGAACAACGAAAGTAGCAGCAGCCCTGAATCTCAAAGAGACCGTTGTTACGGTTCAGGGAAAGAATCTTTTCCCGGCAGATGACGCTCCACAGGAACTCTCCAAAGCAGGCGTAACACCATACAGCTATGAAGGTGAGGCAGAAGAAAAAGCAGCTGCAAAACAGATTGAGATTTGTAGTAAATGCATCAAGACAGAGACCGTTATCTACAGTGGAACACCGGAAGCATTCCCGGTTTATGAGGGAGAAAAGCTGACTGCGGCAGATGTAAAGAGCGGAAAAGCGACGTTAAAAGATCTCGTATCGCAGCTGACCGTAGAAGAGATGGCTGCCGTTTGCAATGGTACGGCAGACGGCCTCGGACAGGAAGGCTTTATCGGATCTTCTTCCGATATGGCGCCTGGAGCAGCGGGAGATACAACTTCCATTCTTCTGGAGGACAGAGGTATTTACAATACGATTCTTGCAGACGGTCCGGCCGGTCTTCGTCTGATTCCGCACTTTGTCGTTGATGCAGACGGAAAGATGGTATCCTCCGGAAATCCTCTGGAAGATGCGTTTAACAAAAATGAAATCGAAGTTCCGGAAGGCGGCACGGAGTATTTCCAGTACTGCACCGCAATCCCGGTAGCAGCGCTTCTTGCGCAATCGTGGAACATGGATCTGATCCGGAAATGTGGTGATATCGTCGGAAAAGAGATGGAAGAATTCCACATTTCTGTATGGCTGGCACCTGGCATGAACATTCACAGAAATCCGCTTTGCGGAAGAAATTTCGAGTACTACTCGGAAGATCCGCTGGTGGCAGGTATGTGCGCCGCAGCCGATACCAGAGGAATCCAGTCCCATGCCGGAATCGGAACCAGTATCAAGCACTTTGCAGCCAACAACCAGGAAGACAACCGTATGTACGTCAATGAGCACATCAGCGAGCGCGCAATGCGTGAAATCTATCTGAAGGGCTTTGAAATCGCAGTCAAGACAGCACAGCCGATGACGATCATGTCTTCCTACAACCTGGTAAACGGTGTACATACTGCCAACAGCCACGACCTTCTGACCGCAGCAGCAAGAGATGAGTGGGGCTTCGCAGGTTATGTCATGACCGACTGGGGAACCTCAGAGGACATGAGCGGATTGTTCGCTTACAAATATAACCTGAAATACGGACATTCCACTTCAAGAGAGTGTGTTCTTGCAGGAAACGATCTGCAGATGCCTGGCCAGCAAGGAAACCGTCAGGAAATTGTAGCATCTGTTGCAGACGGAACTCTGCCGCTTGGACAGCTTCAGACCTGTGCGTACCGTATTCTGAATGTTGTTCTGCAGTCCCTCGCCTATGATGACTGCAAACCATATGGTGATCAGTTCGATCTCGAAGAGGCAGTTACCGTTACAAAAGCATAAAAAATCAAAAAAACATAGAAGCAGCCCCGCAGACCTTTACCATAAGGCTTTGCGGGGCTGCTTTTTGTACGGTCAAAGGAGCAAGGCTGTGACTGCAAGAGATAAGCGATTTCCGCAATCTGCAAGCCCAGCTTGGTGGCATAAAATGTAAAAAGCTCACGAAAGAACTGTAAAACTGGAGAAAAATACAGAATAAAATCGGTAAAAAAATAAAAAATAGTGAAAAATGCACAAAAAGATTGTCCATAGAGCAAATAGTGTGTTATAATGAATGCATCTATTAAAACAGGGGGATAGATTATGGCAAAAGAAATGATAGCAATGCTTCTTGCCGGAGGTCAGGGATCTCGCCTTTATGCGCTGACCGAGAAGCTTGCAAAACCGGCAGTTCCATTTGGCGGAAAATATAGAATCATCGATTTCCCACTTTCTAACTGCGTAAATTCCGGAATTGATACCGTAGGTATTCTGACACAGTATCAGCCAATGGTGTTAAATGAGTACATAGGAAACGGCCAGCCGTGGGATCTGGACCGCCTCCATGGAGGTGTTCACGTGCTGCCTCCTTATCAGAAAGCCTCAGGTTCTGACTGGTATAAAGGAACTGCAAATGCCATCTACCAGAACATTCCATTCATCGAGAGCTACGATCCGGAGTACGTCATCATCCTTTCCGGAGACCAGATCTGCAAACAGGACTACAGCGATTTCCTCCGCTTCCATAAGGAAAAGGGCGCAGAATTCAGCGTTGCGGTTATGGAAGTGCCGTGGGAGGAGGCATCCCGTTTCGGACTTATGGTAGCAGATGAAAATGACAAAATCACCGAGTTCCAGGAAAAACCAAAACAGCCGAAATCCAATCTGGCATCCATGGGTATCTACATTTTCAACTGGGATATCCTGAAAAAATATCTGATTGAGGACGAGGCAGACCCGAATTCTTCGAACGATTTCGGAAACAACATCATCCCGAATCTTTTAAAAGACGGACGCAATATGTACGCTTATCATTTCAGCGGATACTGGAAAGATGTAGGAACCATCTCCTCTTTGTGGGAGGCAAATATGGAAATCCTCGATCCGGAACACAGCGGAATCAACCTGTTTGACAATAACTGGAAGATTTACAGCCGAAACAGCGGAAAAACAGGCCATAAGATCACCGAAACCGCTGTTGTGGAAAACTGTATGATCACCGATGGCTGCCGTATTGCAGGTCATGTCAAACATTCGATTCTGTTCTCCGGTGTAAAGGTTGCAGAGGGCGCAGAAGTAGAAGATGCCGTTATCATGGGAGGAACCGTGATCGAATCCGGAGCAGTCGTGAAACACTGTATCGTTGCGGAAAACGTTGTGATTGGCCAGAATGCCGTGGTAGGAGAAATGCCGCATGACGGTGAAAAAGGTGTTGCCACCATCGGATCCGGAATCCATATCGGTGAGCGTGCCAAAGTAGGACCAAATGCAATGGTAAATGCAAATGTAAAGGATGGTGAAGAAGAATGGTAAACGCAAATGCAGATGCACTGGGCATCATTTTCCCAAACAGTTATGATGAGCAGGTACCGGATCTGGTAAACGAGCGTCTGATGGCCTCCATTCCTTTTGCCAGCCGTTACCGCATGGTGGACTTTATTTTATCCAGCATGGTAAACTGCGGAATCGGAAATGTATCCATTATCGTCCGCAAAAATTACCATTCGCTGATGGATCATCTCGGCTCCGGACGTGAGTGGGATCTCGCCAGAAAAAAAGGCGGCTTAAACATTGTTCCGCCTTATTCCGAGAAGAAAATTCAGGTGTATTCCGGAAGAGTGGAAGCACTGGCAAATGTTCTCGATTTCCTGAAATGGCAGAAAGAAAAATATGTTGTTATGGCGGACACCAACATTGCCTGCAATTTTGATTTCAAAGAGATGCTGAATCAGCATATCGAAAGCGGCGCAGATGTTACTGCAGCTTATACCAAGCAGCCGATTCCGGAAGGCGTCAGAAGCTCTTACGAGAAAACCAATTATCTGCACTACACCTTCTCCATGGCAGGACAGAAGATCAGCAAGATCTTTGTAAACTCGGAGGAAAACGGAGTACAGAATGTATCGATGAATATCTACGTGATGGAGCGTCAGCTTCTGATCGACGAAATCAAAAAAGGCTTTGTCCTTGGAAATAAATTCTTTGAGCGTGATGTCCTGGCACCCCAAACTGAGAAGCTGAACATTCAGGGATATGAGTTTACCGGCTATCAGGCAAGAATTGATGATATGAAGAGCTATTTCGATGAGAACATGAAGCTTTTAAAAGATGAAAATCTGGATAGCCTCTTCTTGGGAAACCCGATCTATACTAAAGTCCGCGATGACAATCCGACCCGTTATATCAACGGATCAAAAGCGAAAAACGTGATGGTAGCAGACGGCTGTGTGATCGAAGGCGAAATCGAAAACAGCATTTTGTTCCGTGGTGTCAAGGTAGCCAAGGGAGCAAAAGTAAAGAACTGCATCCTGATGCAGGATACCGTGATTGAAGCAGGCGCTGAGATTGAGTACGTTGTTTCTGATAAATACGTTACGGTATCTGAGGGAAAACAGCTCAAAGGAACCGATTCCTTCCCGGTATTTATTGCGAAGGATCAGGTGGTATAAAGAAAAGAATAGAATGAAATAGAAATACCGACTGCCAATGTAGAATATATCAATATTGATGGGCAGTCGGTATTTTTTGGAAAAATTCAGAGAAAAATAGTAGATTGAGTAATGCATCTGTGATATGGTAATAAAACAAAACAGTGACAGCCTAAGGAAGGGAAGATTCTTACCATAAAAATTCCCGGTTGTACAGCTTATGGTTACAGTACAGTCTGTTTTTAGGCTTTCAGCGTTGGCAGCTGATACTGTTTTTTCAGTTCTTTGTACTCTGACTCAAACTCTTCTTCTTTCTTCAGCGCATGCAGATATTCGTGTGTATCAAACGATCCGCTGTGGATCTGGCTGACGCAGACGGCAATGTTGGAGCAGTGGTCGGAAATCCGTTCGAAGTCGGTCATCACATCGGAAAGGATAAAACCAAGCTCGATCGTGCATTTTCCACTCTGGAGCCGTTCGATGTGGTGATTCTTCAGTCTGGAATTCAGGCTGTCAATCACCTGCTCGAGCGGTTCCACTTCATTTGCTTTTTTCACATCTTCATTATTGAAAACGGAGAAGGTCAGGCTGACAATATCTTTGACTGCTTTTCCATAAACAGCAAGCTCTGCGGCTCCGTCAGCGGAGAACTGCAGGTTCTTGTCATGCATTTCTCTTGCAGCTTTCATGATGTTGACGGTGTGATCGGAAATTCGTTCGAAATCGCCGATGCAGTGCAGGATCATGGAAAGTGTCTGGCTGTCCTTCGGGGAAAGCTTTTCACTGGAAAGCTTCACCAGATATGTGCCGAGGGCATCTTCAAAATGATCCACCTTTTTCTCAAGAATATCTACATTTTCCGCATCCGCCTCGTTGTAGGAGGCCATCAGGTCAACAGAAGTAACAAGACCGGTTTCGGTCAGTTCTGCCATTTTTGCGGCTGCAACTTTACACTGCTGCAGAGCAAAAGCCGGGCTGTCGAGGAAACGGGTATCGAGCATCTGAACAGCTTCGTCTGCTTTTTCTTCCGGTCCGTCCGGAATGGTCAGTTTCGCAAGTTTGACCAGTCCGTCTGCAAACGGGAACAGGATCAGTGTTGCGAAAATATTGAAGCCGGAGTGAACGATTGCGATGCCGGCTGCATTTGCCGAGGTTTCCAGGAATGGAAAATGTACAAAGGCATTGATTCCATAGAAGAGAACCAGGAAAAGAACAGTACCGATGATATTAAAATAAAGGTGAACCATTGCGGTACGGCGTGCATTGCGGCTTGTACCGATGGAGGAGAGCAATGCGGTGATACATGTACCGATATTCTGTCCCATGATGATCGGGATCGCTACGGCGTAGCTGACGGAACCGGTTGCGCAGAGTGCCTGAAGAATACCGACAGAAGCAGAGGAACTCTGGATCGCGGCGGTCAGAATGGTTCCGGCAAGAACACCGAGCACCGGAATTGAGAATTTTACGAGAAGTCCCGTGAATTCCGGTACATCTGCGAGCGGTGATACAGCGCTGCTCATGGTGTGCATACCAAACATCAGAATGGAAAAACCGGTTAACAGAGTACCGACATTTTTCTTTTTATCGCTCTTTGCCAGCATCAGCATAAAAACGCCGATGATTGCAAGAATGGGGGAAAAGGACGACGGGTTCAGCATTTTAATGAATACATTGTCGCCCTGAATGCCGGTAAGACTTAAGATCCAGGAAGTGATGGTGGTACCGATGTTGGCGCCCATGATGATGCCGACTGCCTGGTTCAGCTTCATGATGCCGGAGTTTACGAATCCGACAACCATAACAGTAGTTGCAGAAGAGGACTGGATAACTGCGGTAACACCGGCACCTAAAAGAACTGCCATAATCCGCTTTGAGGTCAGCTTTTCCAGCAGGTATTCCAGTTTACCGCCGGAAAGTTTGGTCAGGCCATCGCCCATGGCACTCATGCCGTATAAGAACATGGCAAGGCCACCGACAAAGGATAACACTCCAAAAATGTCCATAATTTCTCCCTTTACGTAATTTTCTTTTTCTTTTCGTGGTTTTAACAATAGATACACGTTTTGCAGGTCTTACTCGAGAAAAAACCTACATTTAGAAGATAACACATCTAAAAACAGTTTTGTGTTAAATGTATGTAAAGTTTGTAAAACGGTCAAAACAACTCAAAATCCGGTGCGGCACTGTTTTGTGCCGGTACCGGATCGTTTCTCGATTCCTTTGCATCTAAAAGAAGCTGCTACTAGAGCGTGTCTGCAGATGCGGGTAGTTTGGCTGAATATGATTTTCATAAGAAATCTTTTAACTTTTCCATGTTGTATTCTTCAAATTTTCGCAGCTTATCCATCAGATCCCGGATTTTGGGATCCGCGTCCTCATACTGGCGGTACTTCTGGATTGCCTCGACGATGCCCATGCTGCTTCCGGTAATCAGCATGCTGGCAATGTGTGAGACGGACGGATCCGTCATAGTCTGCAGGTTTATCATAAAATACGTGCGTGCTTTTTCCATTATGCCAAGGCCTTTTTCATCGTAGCCGTGTTCATTCAGCAGCTCCTTTGCCGCTTGATGAAATTCCTCATAGCCCTGAAACTGGGTTTTCAGATGTTCTTTTAAGTCTTTGTCCTCAACGACTCCAATGAGCTGCCGGATCGTGTCGACACCCATCTGGGAGTTCTGGTAAATAAAGTTTAAAAGCTCTGCATCTCCACTCATCGTGCATCTTCCTTTCTTACTTTCTTTGGTGGTTTCATGAAAAAGTATTGCCGGAAATCGGGGCAAATATACCTGATTTGAATTGTAATTTTACCTGGAATCCATATTTCGGCAGCGACAGGAAAGGAGGCTGGCATTTGCTGACCACAAAAGATATGGTGCATTACGGGCCGGAGTCGGCGATTGGGATTCTGGGAGAAACGGGATCTGTCATCTGGGCAGATGGTCTCTTTTGAGAGAGTTATTCATTTGGGAACTTTTGCTTGCAGTTTTGCCGGAGTGTGGTAAAGTAGTAGAGGAGTTATATGAATTTCAGCGGGAGACAGAAAATCGGATCTGTCGTTCCGCGTTCAGAAAGAGGATAGAACATTATGCTGAAAAAAATTGGAAGAAATGATCCCTGCTGGTGCGGCAGCGGGAAGAAGTACAAAGACTGCCATCTGGCGCTGGATGAGAAAATCAATTCTTATAAATTAAAGGGATGGAAAATTCCGCCGAAGAAAATTATCAAAAGACCTGATCAGATCGATGGAATTCGTGAAAGCGGTCTTGTCAATATTGCAGTTCTGGATTATGTGGCCGAAAACATTCATGCAGGCATGAGTACGGAAGACATCGACCGTCTGGTCGCAGAAAAGACAAAAGAACTCGGCGGAATTGCAGCACCGCTGAATTATGAAGGATTTCCGAAGAGTGTGTGTACTTCCATCAACGATGCGGTATGCCATGGAATTCCGAATGAGGAGGAAATTCTGCAGGACGGAGACATCATCAACGTCGATGTTTCTACTATTTATAAGGGATATTTTTCCGACTCTTCCCGTATGTTTTGCATCGGTGAGGTAGACGATGTTTCAAAGAAGCTGGTGGAAGATACGTTAAAAGCCGTACAGCTTGGACTCTCCGAAGTACGTCCGTTTAACCGGCTTGGCAATGTCGGCGCGGTGATCAATGAATTTGCCCAGAGTCAGGGCTATAAAGTTGTCCGTGACATCGGTGGCCATGGCGTCGGTCTGGAGTTCCACGAGGATCCGTTCGTCAGCTATGTCACAAGACGAGATACCGGAATGCTGCTCGTACCGGGCATGGTATTCACCATTGAGCCTATGATCAATCTCGGAACCGATGAAATCTTCATCGACTCCGACAACGACTGGACTGTCTACACTGAGGACGGCGCACCGTCAGCCCAGTGGGAGGTTACGGTTGCGGTAACAGAAGATGGATATGAAATTCTGGCATATTAATTGACGCATAGAAATATGAAAGCTGTGTCTGTGGAAGAACTATTTTCCGGAGACACGGCTTTTTTCTAAAGAGAAAAGGGAGAAATACGATGCAGGATTTGGAATAGGAGATGAGCCGGTGCCGGGTCTGTCCGCGGAAGTGCGGAGCGGACCGGGAGCATGGAAAGACGGGATATTGTAAGGCGCCCTCCGGGGTTGCGGCGGCGCGGGCGGCGCTGCATTTCTGGGAGGAGCCGTGTATTTCCGGGACGACGGGGTCAGGGACGGTTTTCTTTTCCGGGTGTAATCTGCGGTGTGTTTACTGTCAGAACCATCATATTGCGGAGATGGAGAGCGGAAAAGTGATTTCGATCGGGCGGCTTTCGGATATTTTTCTGGAGCTGCAGGCACAGAATGCGAATAACATCAATCTCGTGACGCCGAGCCACTACGTGCTGCAGATCCGGGAAGCACTTCTTCTGGCGAAAGAGAAGGGACTTACCGTACCGATTGTCTATAACTGCGGTGGGTATGAGAGCGTGGAAGCCCTGCAGGCCCTTGATGGGCTGATCGATATTTACCTGACGGATTTTAAATATATGGTTCCCTCGCTTGCAAAAGCGTACTCGCGGGCAGAAGATTACCCGGAAACAGCAAAACGGGCGCTGGCGGAAATGGTGCGTCAGACGGGCAGGGCTGTATTCGATGAGAATGGTCTGATGAAAAAAGGTGTGATTGTGCGCCATTTATTGCTGCCCGGTGCTGTAAAAAATGCAAAAGCTGTGGTAAAATACGTCTATGAGACGTACGGCGATACCGTCTGGCTGAGCCTCATGAGCCAGTACACGCCGCTTCCGCAGGTGGAAAACATAAGTCCGCTGAACCGGAAAACGACAAAGCGGGAGTATGAGCGTCTGCTGGACTATACGTTTTCCCTCGGCGTCACCAACGCCTTTTTACAGGAAGGCCCGGTGGCTGAGGAGAGTTTCATTCCGGAGTTTGATGGAAGAGGAATCTGACGTTATAGTTCACTCGTGCAAAAAGGAGCTACGCAGCAGCAAAAAGCGCTGGAAGCGCGGTTTTGTGAATGCAAGCAAAACACATTTGTCTATGATTAGATATGACTAACTATATTGTTTTAAGGAGGAAAAACTTTTGAGCAACGCAGTTGTAACACTGAAAAAAGGAGAGGGCCGCGCCTTAAAGCAGGGCGGAGCCTGGATTTTTGATAATGAGATCGCTTCGATTTTAGGAGCATATGAAAACGGAGATATCGTACTGGTGCGTGACTTCGACGGATACCCGATGGGACGAGGTTTCATCAACGAGCATTCCAAAATCCGCATCCGTATGATGACAAGAAATATCGACCAGGAAATCGATGAAGCATTTTTGAGAAAAAGAGTGCAGGATGCCTGGGAATACCGCAAAAAAGTGACAGACACATCAAGCTGCCGCCTGATCTTTGGCGAGGCGGACTTCCTGCCGGGACTCGTAGTGGATAAATTCTCCGATGTGCTGGTCGTTCAGTCGCTGGCACTTGGTATCGACAAAATGAAAATGACGATCATCCGCCTGTTGGAGGAGGTTCTGGCAGCTGACGGGGTTAAGATCCGCGGCGTGTTTGAGCGAAGCGATGCAAAAGTGCGTGAGCAGGAGGGCATGGAGCGTGTGAAAGGATTTCTCTCCGAGCCGTTTGACACCAGCGTGGAAATCATCGAGAATGGTGTCCACTATCTCGTCGATGTCAAGGACGGCCAGAAAACTGGTTTCTTCCTGGATCAGAAATACAACCGTCTGGCTGTGCAGAAGCTCTGCAAGGACGCGAGAGTGCTCGACTGCTTTACCCATACCGGGTCGTTTGCACTGAATGCGGCATATGCAGGAGCAAAGGAAGTTATCGGCGTTGATGCATCAGAGCTCGGTGTAGAGCAGGCACGGAAAAACGCAGCCTTAAATGGTCTGGAAAACGTAGCATCTTTCGTGTGCGAGGATGTCTTTGAACTGTTGCCGCGTCTTGAAAAAGAGGGAGAAAAATTCGACGTCGTTATCCTTGACCCGCCGGCCTTCACAAAATCAAGAAACTCTATCAAAAACGCAATCAAGGGATATCGTGAAATCAATCTGCGCGGCATGAAACTGGTCAAAGACGGCGGCTATCTGTGCACCTGTTCGTGTTCCCACTTTATGGACTACGAACTCTTCACGAAAACCATCAACCAGGCGGCTCACAACGTCCACAAACGCCTTCGTCAGGTAGAATACCGCACTCAGGCCCCGGATCACCCAATTCTGTGGGCGGCGGATGAGTCCTATTACCTGAAGTTTTATAGCTTCCAGGTTGTGGATGAAAAATAGAAATTCTTCCTCTGCCGGAAGCGCCGAAACGGAAAAGCAAAGTGTAAGAAATGGGAGGAATTGCCATATGATAGAACCAACACCCCATGCACAAAAGAAAAAGCACTCCCGCCAGATGGCCACAAGCTGTGAGTCGTGCGGTAATTTTGTGTATGATGAGGATTATGAGTGCTACACCTGCGAGGTGGATCTCGATGAGGATGAGATGGCACGTTTTCTGCAGGATAAATTTTACAACTGTCCGTACTACCAGCTCGGCGACGAGTATCGGATTGTGCGGAAACAGATGTAGGCAGGCAATGCGTCCGGTATACAAAGCTGCGGCGTTTGCGATAAAATACATATATAAAAGAACAGGAGGATTTTTACCATGAACAACGAAGTATTAAATGCAATCAAAACAAGAAGAAGCATCCGCAAATACAAAGCGGAGCAGATTACCGATGAGCAGCTCGATGCAATTCTGGAGGCCGGAACGTATGCGGCAACCGGCATGGGAAAACAGTCGCCGGTGATTGTTGTGGTACAGAAACCGGAGCTGATTGCAAAGCTTTCGAGAATGAATGCGGCTGTTATGGGTACAACATCCGATCCGTTCTACGGCGCACCGACCGTTCTGATCGTGCTTGCTGACCCGGAGCGCGGAACTTATGTGGAGGACGGCTCTCTTGTCATGGGAAATCTGATGCTGGCAGCACATGCCGTTGGTGTGGATTCCTGCTGGATCCATCGTGCAAAAGAAGAGTTCGCGAGCCCGGAGGGAAAAGCCCTCTTAAAAGAGTGGGGACTTTCCGAAAATTATGTTGGAATCGGCCACTGCATCCTCGGCTATCGCGACTGTGAGTACCCAGAGGCAAAAGAAAGAAAATCAGATTATATTGTAAGAGTATAATCATCTGCGAAAACGGCTCCGGGAGCGGCTGTGCGTTGAAAACACCCGCCCGGAGTCCATATTTTTAACCGAATCAAGCAAGTAGCGAAGCGGATTGCGAATATCCGCTTTGCTAGAGACAACAGAGGAACAGCCATGTATCGAATTATGATTGTAGAAGATGATGAAGTCATCGCCCGCGCCGTGCAGCAGAGCCTGGTTTCCTGGGGCATGGATGCGTTCTGCGTACAGGATTTTTCCGGCGTTCTCGCCGAATTTGCCGTGAAAAATCCGCAATTAGTGCTGATGGACATTCATCTTCCCTTTTTTAACGGATTTCACTGGTGCCAGGAGATTCGAAAAGTCTCTAAAGTGCCGGTAATTTTTCTTTCTTCTGCATCGGACAACATGAACATCATTATGGCCGTTAATATGGGTGGCGATGACTTTATCGCGAAGCCGTTTGATTTAAGTGTCCTGACCGCCAAAGTCCAGGCGATGCTCCGCCGTACCTACGAATTTGCCGGAGAAACGAATTTCCTCGAGCACCGTGGTGCCATGCTCGATACGGGAAGTGGTGTGCTGAATTACCGGGGAAAGCGGATTGAGCTGACAAAAAATGAGTGGCGCATTCTGCAGTCCCTTCTCGAAAATAAAGGAAAAGCCGTCAGCCGCGATATGCTGATGATGCATCTGTGGGAGTCGGACAGCTTTATAGATGACAACACGCTGACCGTCAACGTCACGCGCCTGCGGAAAAAACTGGAGGAGGCAGGACTTACAGACTTTATCCAGACGAAAAAGGGTGTTGGCTACCTGATCGCATGACGGAAGCAGAACAGGAGAAAAAGGATGGAACAACAGAAGGAGGGAATCCGGCAGGAGTTTATGCTTCTTAACTGGTATTTGAAAGAGCATCTTGCATCGGCCGTGCGGATTGCCGCTTTTATAGGAGTATTTTCACTCCTCTGTTTTCTGCGCAATGTGCCGCAGGATGTCACCGTTTATATGATCGTGCTGATGGCTGCTGTCGGAGCCGCAGGTTTTTGCTTTCATTATGGGAAGTACCGGAAACATCATCTGGTCTTAGCACTCCTTGCCGCCGAACCGCAGGGCAAAACAGAAGCGCTTCCGGAGGCGGACGGGCTTCTGGCGCGGGATTACCAGCAGATCATCGCATCCTACGAGCGGCAGTTTCAGGAAGAACAGATTAAGATGGAGCAGAAATACCGCGATATGATGGAGTATTACACGATGTGGACCCATCAGATCAAAACGCCGATTGCGGCAATGCGGCTGCTTCTGCAGGAGGAGGATACGCCGCTTTCGCGTGAAATGCAGAGCGAACTTTTCCAGACGGAGCAGTATGTGCAGATGGCGCTGCAGTACCTGCGCATGGAAAAAATGACATCGGATCTTGTCTTTGCAAGGTGCGATTTGGATGCGCTGATCCGCCAGGCTGTGCGGAAATATGCTCCGCTTTTTATCCGCCGGAAAATTATCCTTTCCTACGAGCCGGTGCACTGCGAGGTGCTGACAGATGAAAAATGGCTCGTTTTTGTGCTGGAGCAGATTCTGTCAAATGCGCTGAAATACACGAAAAGTGGCAGCATTCACATCTATCTGTTACCGGATGCACCAAAAACGCTGGTGATTGAGGACACCGGCATCGGCATTGCGCCGGAGGATCTGCCGCGGATTTTCGAAAAAGGCTACACGGGCTGCAACGGCCGCGCAGACAAGCGGTCAACGGGCATCGGACTGTATCTGTGCCGCCAGATCATGGAGAAACTTTCGCATACCATCCGCATCGAGTCGGAGATGGGAGCGGGAACAAAGGTGTATCTTGGGCTGGATACCGTATCCCTGTAGTACATAGAGAGCTTCGCCGGGAATCTTACAGAAATGTAAGGTTGCCGGTCTTTTTGTAAGATGATCCTAAGGCAGAAGAGAGCGCGGACGGGTATAATAAGCCTTGTCAATTAAAAAAACAGTTCAGACAGAAAGGAAAATGTGACATGGCAATTCTGGAAGTAGAACATCTGAAAAAAACATATACCACGCGCCTTGGCAGCAACCGGGTGGAAGCGTTGAAAGACGTTAATTTTACAGTGGAACGGGGCGAATTTGTTGCAATCATGGGCGAATCGGGAAGCGGAAAAACGACGCTTCTGAACCTGCTCGCGGCACTCGACAAGCCAACCGGCGGACAGGTGCGGTTAAATGGAAAAAATCTCGGCGAATTAAAAGAGAAGGAGATTGCCGGATTCCGCCGCGAAAACTTAGGTTTCGTGTTCCAGGACTTCAACCTGCTCGATACCTTTTCCCTGCGTGACAACATTTATCTGCCGCTCGTGCTGGAAGGAAAAAAATACGAGGAGATGAGTCTTCGGGCAGAGCCGATTGCGAAAAAACTCGGCATCACCCAGATCCTCAATAAATACCCATATGAGGTGTCCGGCGGACAGAAGCAGCGTGCAGCCGTTGCGCGTGCGCTGATTACCAATCCGGAGCTGGTTCTTGCGGATGAGCCTTCCGGCGCGCTCGATTCCCATGCAGCGGATGGCCTCATGAAACTGTTCGGGGAGATCAACGAGGAGGGCCAGACGATTGTTATGGTAACGCACAGTGTGAAGGCGGCCTGCTCGGCGAAGCGTGTGCTGTTCATCAAGGATGGCGAGGTCTTCCACCAGCTGTATCGCGGTTCTTTAGGGCGCGATGAAATGTATCAGAAGATCTCCGATACGCTGACAATTCTTGCGACGGGTGGTGAACGGGATGAATAATCTGCTGTATGCCAGACTGGCAAAAACAAATTTGAGCAAAAACCGTCAGAATATTCTTCCGTATCTGCTGTCATGCATCGGCACGGTGGTGATGTTTTTTATCATGGATACACTGGCGCAGGGAAGTGGCTTTGAACCCATGATCGGAAAAGATACGATCCTGACAGTGATGGGGATGGGAACCTATATCATTGGCCTGTTCGCGGTGATTTTTCTGATCTACAGCAACAGTTTTCTGGCAAAAAGAAGAAAAAAAGAGTTCGGTCTGTTCCAGATTCTCGGCATGGAGAAAAAGCATCTGGCGAAGATCCTCTTTTTTGAGAGTCTGTATCTGTGGGCGGCATCGCTTGGAATCGGTATTCTGCTCGGTGTGTTGCTGTACCGCCTGCTGTTTCTGGTGCTGATGAAGCTGACCGGACTGAACGGAACAATTGGTTTTGCGTTCAGTGCAAAAGCCGTGGGAAGTACGATGCTGCTGTTCGGCCTGACTTTTGTGATCAATTTTCTCTTAAGCCTTCGCCAGATCCACGTCTCACAGCCGGTCGAACTGCTGCACGGCGGCGCGCAGGGTGAGCGGGAACCGAAAACGAAGCTTTTGACGGCGGTTCTTGGATTCATGCTTCTTGGTGTTGGCTATTATCTGGCTCTGACCAGCCAATCCTCGATGGACGCACTTGATAAGTTTTTTAATGCAATCGCCTTGGTTATGGTGGGAACGTACTGCCTGTTTTCTGCTGGAAGTATTGCATTTTTGAAAATTCTGAAGAAAAACAAGAATTACTATTACCAGACACGCCATTTTACAAGCATTTCGGGCATGCTGTACCGCATGAAGCAAAATGCGGTCGGTCTTGCGAATATCTGTATTCTGTCAACGGGTGTGCTTCTGGTTATCTCCATCAGCACATGTTTGTGGACGGGGATTGAGGAGGTTACCTATACGCGGTTTCCACATCAGATTTCGATCGAAGCAAATACTGGCGTGAGCGGCATTATGAAGACGGTGGAACCGGTCAGTCAGAAGATGATAGAGGAAGTGAAAACTGGGATTGATCAGCATCTGGAAGAAAAGCAGCTCAGAAAAAAGTATGAAAGTGATCAGAGATACTATGTTATGCTTGCTGTTGTAGATAGAAACAAAGTAGAAAAAACACAGTCAGATGATGCTGCGGCGAGCACACTGATAAAAATCATGGAAGAGTCGGAGTACAATCAGGTAACCGGCGAACAGGTAGAGCTGGAACCAGGGCAGGCTCTGGTTTTTCAGGAAAAACAGAAAAATTATGGATATGACACGATTGAACTGGGAAATCAGACGTATGAAGTAAAAAAATGGAATACCGATAAGAAATCGTACATTCTGGATGAGAAGACGCAGGTGTATGAGACAATGACGGTGGTGACGCGGAACAAGGAAGCAAAGGAAGCGTATGCAGCTGTGCAGGGAAAGGAGCCAGAAGGATACAGTTGGGAATATGCTCTGGATCTTATCGGGGATGCTGGCGAACAGATCACTGTTGGAGATGAGATTGAGACGATACTGACGGAGTCATCTTTTAACGGATGGGTGGAAGTGCGCGAAAAAGAGCGCAATACGGTTTACAGTCTGTATGGTTCACTTCTGTTTTTAGGTGTTTTCGTCGGTGCGCTGTTTTTGATGGGTGCCGTTATGATTATCTATTATAAGCAGGTTTCAGAAGGCTTCGATGACCGAAAACGGTTCCAGATTATGCAGAAGGTCGGCATGAGCCGCAAAGAAATCCGTCAGACGATTCAGTCACAGGTGGTAACGGTCTTTTTCATGCCGCTCGCGGTGGCCGTGGTGCATACAATGGTAGCGTTTCCATTGACCAGGCGTATCATGGCAATGCTGAATTTCCCGGACAGCAATCTGTTCCTGGCTGCAACAGCGATTACGATTGCGGCGTTTGCCGTGGTTTACCTGATCGTCTATGTGCTGACGGCGCGGGCGTATTACAAAATTGTGGAATAAGAAGATGTACTTTTTTTAATACATCGAAGCGCCTTTGAAAAAAACTTAACAAAAAAATAATAAGAAAAAGACATCCGGCGCAGACGGAAAATCTGCGGGGGATGTCTTTTTGGTTGTTCTATTTATAAATGCCGTTGATGGTAACTTTGAAAAGAGCTTCCTTTCCATTGAGTTCGTCTTTTCCATAGTCTTCCGGGAAAGTGACGGTTACATCTACGCTGTCGCCCGGGTGATGGCCGATGAGCTGTTCTTCAAAGTCATCGATGTAAGTGTGGGAGCCGATCACAAGATCAGCGCCGTTTCCTTTTGTGTTTCCACCTTCAAATTCCACGCCGTCAATGGAGCCGACATAGTCGATATTGACGGTATCACCGTCCTCAATGGTGAGGGAAGTGTCGGTCTGCAAAGAGGCAGAAGCCGAAGTGGAGGCTGATGAGGCGGATGCGGCCGATGAGGCTGTGGAGGTATCCTCCGAGGCACTTTTGACAGAGAGTCGTTTGGAATCGAGTACGCTGGCAATAATAAGGCCGACGATCACAACGACAATCAGAGCTGGTCCGGCCCAGCTCCAGATCTTTTTGTAATGCGCTACTTTCGCTTCGTGCTCCCGCTCTTTGGCACGCCGTTCCCTGGCAGCTTTTCTGTTTTCTTTGTTCATAAAAAGGATCTCCTTTGCGCTTTTACGACTGCAATCGTATTTTATAATATCAAGTATATCATAAAAATATGGTAAAAGTGTGAAAAAAATAACACGATCCAACATTGTCAATGCTCAAAAATGACGATATAATGAGTGCAAGTGAGTCAAATGAAAATTTATTTTCATTTGACGAACGACGAATGTCGCTTACGCGGCAGCGTAAGATTGAGTGCAAGTGAGTCAAACGAAAATTTATTTTCAGTTGGCGAACGACGAATGTCGCTTACGCGGCAGCGTAAGATTGAGTGCAAGTGAGAAAACGCGACGAGTAAGGGAGTGAATAAAATGGATGACTGGAGTAGTTTCAGAACGACGACATCCGAACAGCAGCGCCTCCGGGCTGCACTTTCCGGCTTTTGTGAATTGCAGGATCTTCCGGAAGAACAGCGAGCCGCATATACCGCATACCTGCGGAAACGCATCCGTCCCGCTGTCGAAATGCTGATTCGTGAGGATGATTTTTCAAAGCTGGAACGTATTCTGCAGACCGGATGGTTGTCCGATGCAGACCGAAAACGTTTTCTCAACCTTGCTGCCGACCAGCAGAAATGGCAGGCCTTCCGCATTCTCCTGAACCGGAGCTCACAGGATCCGATGCAGGAGAATACGGAAAGCAGAAAAACAGAAGCTGCGTTTCAAAAAGAAAAGCCCACAAAAGAAAAAGAAGCGCTGGCGCTCCGGCTTTTCGAAGAAGCCCGCAAAAACCTCTGCTGGCTGTACCCGGAACTTGGTGAAGCGATTCTTTTCTTTCAGCATCAGCCATCCGACAGGACAAAAGCCATCACATCCGACGGTCATACGATATATTTTAACTCCGATTTTGTACTCCGCATGTGTGCCGAAAATTCATCGTTCCTCAAGGAAGGCTATCAGCACCTGCTGCTGGAATGCATCCGCCGGTTTGGGAAAGAAACACCGGAGCCGGAAAAAAAAGAACAGCCCCCGGTTTCATGGCTGATGCCGGAAAAAGAAAAACAGTCTCCGGTTTCATGGCTGGTGCCGGGAAAAGAGCCGGAACTTATCGAGTCTTTTCAATCAGTCTGGAAACGTGCTTCCCGCAAGTTGGCGGAAAACTACGGCACCGGCGGCCTGCGGCGAGGCCAGAACCGTGGTGGAAAAAAAGAAACCCTGTCCGGGATCGAAAAAAGAGCGTACGATTACCGCCGCTTCCTGAAACGCTTTACCGTTACCCGCGAGGAAATGGAGCTGGATCTCGACAGCTTCGATCCAGTCGCTTACCATTATGGGCTTATGTATTACGGAAATTTCCCTTTCATCGAGCCGCCGGAGACGCGCGAGGGAAACCGTCTCGAAGAGCTGGTTATCGCGATCGACACATCCGGTTCGTGCAAAAAAGAAATTGTAGCAAAGTTCCTTGGTGAGACGCGCAGCATTCTTGAAGAAAAAGAAAACTTCTTTTCCAGCTGGAACGTCTGCCTGATCCAGTGCGACAGCTTCGTGCAGGATGTCACGATGATCCATTCACCGAAAGAATGGGAAGCTTACCGTGAAACAATTACCATCAAGGGCCGAGGCGGAACCGATTTCCGTCCTGTCTTTCAGAAAGTGGAAGAGTTGCGGAAACAGCATGTATTCCGAAACTTAAAAGCGTTGATCTATTTTACCGACGGAGACGGAATTTATCCCGAACAAAAGCCAGATTACGAGACGGCATTTGTCTTTGTCAGACAGACCGAAAAAATGAATCTTGTCCCAAAATGGGCAAAAAAACTGCTGACAGAAGAATGTACTCTTTGAACACAACTGACAAAAAAGCATCTCGCAAAATCAAACACAGAAAGATTTCGAGAGTACATAAAGAGTGCACAAGATAAGAGAGAACATATGAACATACAAGAAGCAAAAGAGACAATTGAAAAAGCCCTGCGCGCATACTTTGCAAGAGATGAAATTGGTTTTCCGCTGGTTCCCCTCCGGCAGCAGCGTCCCATTCTCCTGATCGGCCCGCCGGGCATCGGAAAAACGGCAATTATGGAGCAGATCGCAGAAGAGTGCGGTGTGGGGCTTGTCGCCTACACGATGACACACCATACGCGTCAGAGTGCCATGGGCCTTCCGGAGATCTGCACACGTGGAATCGAAGGGAAAATGGTACATACAACGGAATACACGATGAGCGAGATCATCGCCTCGATCTATGACTGCATGGAGCAGACCGGAAAGAAGCGGGGTATCCTCTTTCTCGATGAAATTAACTGCGTCTCCGAGACCCTCGCTCCGGTAATGCTGCAGCTTTTGCAGGAGAAAAAATTCGGCAATCAGCACATCCCGGATGACTGGCTGATCGTGGCCGCCGGAAATCCGCCGGAATACAATAAATCTGTGCGGGAATTTGATGTGGCAACGCTTGACCGTGTGCGGAAGATCGAGGTGCTTCCCGAGCTTTCCGTCTGGCTCTCCTACGCAGAGAAAAATCAGATCCACAGCGCCGTGACAACGTACCTTATGGCACACAGTGACCATTTTTATTCTGTTTCGCAGGAAGTGGATGAGAAGCGTTTTGTGACAGCACGCGGCTGGGAGGATTTGTCGGCCGTGCTGAAAAGTTATGAAATCCTGCATTTTCCGGTCGACGAAGCACTGATCGGACAATATTTGCAGGAAGAAAAGACGGCGGAGGAATTCAGCTCGTACTACAGGATTTACGAAAAATATGGACAGGATTACGGTGTGGAGGAGATTCTGACCGGTGCATTTTCCGGAAAAATCATGGCACAAAAACAGCAGATGGCGGCAAATGGTTCCGCAGAAGAGCGATCTGTACTGCTGTCTCTGTTTCATGCGGCACTTCGGAAAGAGGCATCCGCCTGCCAGAAGCAGGAGCACACGGCAAAGGAGCTCTCCGAGTGCTTTCGCCAGTTTACCGGGCTTTGCAGGCAGAAAAAAGATGAGACATACGCATCCTGGCTACAACAGAAAGAGCAGGGATTTGCAGTGTGCAAACAGCAGGGACTGCTGAAAAAGGGCGAGGAAGAAACGAATGCGCGGGTCTTGAAAAAGTTAAAAAAACTCGAGGAGACCGCTAAAAAATGTCGCAAAACCGATTCAGATCAGATGAAAGAGCTTTTTGAAACGGTATGTGAACTGGAACAGGAAAAAGTGGAGAAGGAAGTAAAGAATGTGAAACTGCAGATCCGCCGTGCCGCTGAATTTTTACAGAACAGCTTTCCGGGCGGAGCAGAAGTGGTGCTGTTTGAAGCAAATCTGGCGCGAAGTCCAGCGTTACGGAGCTTTTTGATTGAGAAAAGCATGGATGCCGAATGATAAGCGGCCACTTTGTAAAGAAGAAAATGGTTCTGAAAAGCCCATTTCTGGAGAAAAATGATTTGAAAGGAAGAAAAAGATGAATTATAAAATGATCCTGCAGTACGATGGCACGCGCTATAACGGCTGGCAGAAGCAGGGAAATACGGACAACACGATTCAGGGCAAGCTCGAAACGCTGCTGTCCAGGATCGCAGGAGAGCCGGTGGAGATCCACGGCGCGGGCAGAACCGATGCCGGCGTCCATGCGGCGGGACAGGTCGCAAATGCAAAGTTCCATACGGATCTATCCGATGAAGAACTTCTGCAGACAATCAACCATTATCTGCCGGAAGACATCGAAGTTACCAGCCTCGCGCGGATGCCGGAGCGCTTCCACAGCCGTCTGAATGCGGTGGACAAAACATACGAATACCGTATCGTGATCGATGGCAGAAAGCATGTTTTCGAGCGGAAATACGTGTATTTTCCGGAAGCACCGCTCGATGTGGAAAAAATGAAAGAAGCATCGAAAGCGTTTATCGGAACGTATGATTTCAGGAGCTTCTGTGCCAACAAACGTATGAAAAAATCGACAGTACGGACGATTACCGGAATTGATTTCTGCGAGAAAGACGGGATTCTTATCATTTCCTATACCGGAACCGGTTTTCTGTACCACATGGTGCGGATCCTGACCGGAACACTTGTGGAGGCCGGGATGGGAAAACGGGATATCGCATCAATGATGGAGCTTCTCAAAGCAAAAAACCGCGAAAGTGCGGGTTTTCTTGCACCGGCATGCGGACTCCTGTTAAAAGAAGTCCGATATGAATAACCGAAATAATCAGGGCAATGCACCAGCCTTTTTTGCATAAAAAACCGAAAAAAGGCTGTGAATTGATAAATGCAGCATAGAAAAGAGAAAGGATGAGGTGAAAAGCATGTTTCAGAAGAAAAGAAATACTTTTCATGGCGGCGTTCACCCGTACGAGGGAAAAGAGCTCTCCAAGGACAAACCGATTGTCAAAGCGCAGCCGGGCAACTTATTGTATTACGCAGTGTCACAGCACATCGGAGCGCCTGCTGTGCCGACCGTACAAAAAGGCGACCATGTAAAAGAGGGACAGAAAATCGCAGAAGCGGGAGGATTTGTTTCGGCTCCTGTTTACGCATCGGTTTCCGGCACGGTAAAAGGAATTGAGAAAAAAGTTTCCGCAGCCGGTTCCCCGGTAGACTGTATCGTTGTGGAGAACGACGGGCTGTATGAAAAAGAAACATTTGAGGAGTGCCCGCACTGGGAAAAACTCGACGCAGATACGATCCGGAACAAGATCAAAGAGGCCGGAATCGTGGGAATGGGAGGTGCAGGCTTTCCGACACACGTCAAGGTATCCCCGAAAGATCCGTCAGCGATTGACCACATTCTCGTCAATGGAGCAGAGTGTGAGCCGTATCTGACGAGCGACTACCGCAGAATGCTCGAAGAGCCGGAAAAGGTGATCGGAGGCTTAAAAATCATGCTGCATATGTTTCCGAGGGCAAAGGGAGTCATCTGCATTGAAGACAACAAACCGGACTGTATCGCGAAGTTCCGTGAGCTGGTGCTTCCGGAGGATAACATTGAGGTTCTGGAGCTTAAAACGAAATACCCGCAGGGTGCCGAGCGTATGCTGATCTATGCAGCAACGGGACGAAAGGTAAATTCCTCCATGCTGCCGGCGGACGCGGGCTGTATCGTGGATAACATTGATACCGTGACTGCTATTTACCAGGCAGTCCGCTTCGGCGAACCGCTGATGAGCCGTATCGTTACCGTGACGGGAGATGCTGTACAGAATCCGTGCAACTTTGAAGTACCGGTCGGCATGCTCTTGTCCGAACTTTTAGAGCAGGCAGGCGGTCTGAAAAACGAGGCGGTCAAGATCATCTGCGGCGGCCCGATGATGGGAAGAGCCCTGTTTACAATGGATGTTCCTGTTACCAAGACAACATCTGCACTGACCTGCCTTACGGAGGATGAAGTATCTGCGCTGGCACCATCTGCCTGCATCAACTGCGGACGCTGCGTTTCCGTCTGTCCGGGTCAGATTCTTCCGGCCCGCCTTTCCGTTTTTGCGGAGCACGGAGAGGAAGAGAAGTTCCTGAAATACGGCGGAATGGAGTGCTGTGAATGTGGCTGTTGTTCCTTTATCTGCCCGGCAAGACGTCCGCTGACGCAGGAGATCAGCTCAATGCGTAAAGTGCTTCTGGCAAAGAGAAAGAAGAAATAGGGGGACCTTACATATGAATGGATTATTACACGTATCATCTTCCCCGCACGCACGGTCCAAGGTAACGACGGATAAAATCATGTTTGCCGTCCTGCTTGCCCTTGCCCCGGCAGTCTGCGTGGGAATCTGGAATTTCGGCCTTCGGGCACTGCTTTTGATTGTGATTTCGATGGCAGTCTGTCCCCTGACGGAATATCTGTATGAAAAAGGAATGAAGAAACCGGTGACGATTGCCGACGGCAGTGCACTGGTAACTGGTCTTCTGCTGGCCATGAACATGCCGGTGCAGGCACCTCTTTGGATGCCGGTGATCGGTGGTGTGTTTGCAATTCTCGTTGTAAAACAGCTTTTCGGCGGTCTTGGCCAGAACATCATGAACCCGGCGCTTGCAGGAAGATGTTTCCTTTTGATTTCCTTCCCGGGTCATATGACAAACTTCGCTGCCCCGGCAGCCGCACACCTCGTGGATACTGTATCCGGTGCGACACCGCTCGCCGCAGCAAAAGCAGGAGAGCAGGTGAATCTGCTGTCCATGTTCCTTGGGAATACGGCCGGAACGATCGGTGAGACTTCCGCACTGGCCCTTCTGATTGGCGGCATTTTCCTTGTCTGCATTCATGTGATTGACCTCAATATTCCGCTCATCTACATCGGAACAGAGCTTTTATTTGCCCTGATTTTCGGCGGCCACGGTTTTGATATCAACTTCCTTGGCGCGCATCTTTTTGGCGGTGGTCTGATGCTCGGCGCATGGTTCATGGCAACCGATTACGTTACCCGCCCGATCACAAAGAAGGGACAGTATATCTACGCGGTCATTTTAGGACTTCTGACTGGCGTATTCCGTATCTTTGGAAATTCGGCAGAGGGCGTTTCCTATGCCATCATCTTTACCAACCTTCTGGTTCCGCTCATTGAGCGCGTGACCGTGCCGGTTGGATTCGGAAGAGGAGGCAAGAAAAAAGCATGAACAAAATTATAAAAAACGCACTGATTCTTGCGGCGATTACGCTGATTGCCGGCCTGCTTCTCGGTGCGGCCCACCAGGTAACCTTAGAGCCGATCCAGAAACAGCAGGAAAAAGAAAAACAGGAATCCTGTCAGAACGTATTCCCGGAGGCAGCTTCCTTTGAAGAAGTAACAATGAGCGATGCACAACAGGCAGAGCTTACGGCAGCACTGATCGGCCACGGTTTTGAAGCACAGACGATTGACGAACTGCTGCTTGCAAAAGACGCATCCGGCGCGACGATCGGCCTGGTTGAGATCATCTCCACAACCGAAGGCTATGGCGGCGGCATGCAGTTCTCGATGGGAATTGCATCGGACGGAACGACAAAAGGAATCTCTTTCCTGTCACTTTCCGAGACGGCCGGCCTTGGTATGCGTGCCGACACAGACGATTTCAAGAATCAGTTCAAGGATAAAAACGTAGAAGCATTCTCCTACACAAAATCCGGCGCATCCGCGGATGATGAAATCGATGCGCTGAGCGGAGCAACTCTGACAACGAACGCTGTAACAAACGGTGTCAATGCAGGAATCTGCTGTTTTAACTACTGCAACGAATCCGGTCTGCTTTCCGGAGAGGGAGGGAACTCATGAGAAAAGATACGCCGCTGGAACGGCTTTATAATGGTATCATAAAAGAAAACCCGACCTTCGTCATGATGCTGGGTATGTGTCCGACGCTTGCGGTTACCACTTCTGCAAAGAACGGTATCGGCATGGGCCTTGCGACGATGGTCATCCTGACCGCCTCCAACCTGATGATTTCCCTGCTTCGGAAAATCATCCCGGACGGCGTGCGTATGCCAGCATACATCGTTGTTGTGGCATCGTTTGTAACCATCGTGGAATTTTTGATGGAAGGTTTTATTCCGGCACTCTATTCCGCCCTTGGCATCTACATCCCGCTGATCGTTGTAAACTGTATCATCCTGGGACGCGCCGAGGCATATGCTGGAAAACATGGTCCGATCCCGTCTTTATTTGATGGTATCGGCATGGGCCTTGGATTTACCGTCGGCCTGACCCTGATCGGTATGTTTCGTGAGCTGATCGGAGCCGGAACCCTGTTCGGTATCCAGGTAATGCCGAGTGCTTACGAGCCGGTCAACATCTTCATCATGGCGCCGGGTGCATTCCTTGTGCTGGCAATGCTCGTTGCGGTGCAGAACCGCATCAAACGCCAGAAGTCAGAGAAAACCGGAAAACCGGCAGTCCCGGCAGAAGAGACCGGCTGTATGGCATGCGCCAATAAGGCATACTGCCAGGCTGTGAAAGGAAAGGAGGAAGCGAAATGAAAGAACTGATTTTAATTGCGATCGGTGCGGCGCTGGTCAATAACGTTGTCTTAAGCCAGTTCCTCGGCATCTGTGCTTTCCTCGGTGTTTCCAAAAAGATGGATACGGCGGCCGGCATGGGCGGAGCGGTTATTTTTGTCCTCACGATTTCTTCATTTGTGACAAGTCTGATTTACAAATTTATCCTGGCACCGGCAGAACTTGATTATCTGAAAACGATCGTTTTCATTCTTGTCATCGCGGCGCTGGTACAGCTCGTTGAGATGTTCCTGAAAAAGACGATTCCGTCTCTGTACCGAGCGCTCGGCGTTTACCTTCCGCTGATTACAACAAACTGCGCGGTACTCGGTGTGGCACTCATCAACGTACAGAAGGATTACACGATTCTGCAGGGTACGGTTTACGGTCTGGCAACCGCAATCGGCTTTACAATTGCCATGGTGCTGATGGCCGGCCTGCGGGAAAAGATGGAGTACAACGATATCCCGGAGTCATTCAAAGGAATGCCGATCGTTCTTCTTACGGCTATGCTGATGTCAATGGCATTTATGGGATTTTCCGGAATGATCTAGGAGGGATGAAGAGATGAATGGTATTTTAGCAGCCACCCTGATGGTGGGTGGAACCGGCCTTTTGATTGGTATTCTCCTTGGAATTGCCGGAAAGAAGTTTTATGTGGAAGTGGACGAGCGCGAGACGAAGGTCCGTGAAGCGCTGCCGGGCAACAACTGCGGCGGCTGTGGTTACCCGGGCTGTGACGGAGCGGCGGCTGCAGTGGTAAAGGGTGAAGCCCCGATTTCGGTCTGTCCGGTCGGCGGAGCGCCGGTTGCGGCAGCGATCGGTGCCATTATGGGACAGGAAGCCGGAGCACAGGAGCGCAGAAAAGCAGTGGTACGGTGCGCCGGTACGTGTGACGTGGCAAAGAACAAGTATGAATACACGGGTGCAAGGGACTGCTCCTACGCTGGTTTTGTACCGGGCGGCGGTCCGAAGAGCTGCGGAAACGGATGTCTTGGTTTTGGAAACTGCGTGAAGGCATGTAAGTTTGATGCGATCCATATTGAAAACGGCATTGCCGTTGTGGACGGCGAAGCGTGCAAGGCATGCGGTGCCTGCGTGAAGGCCTGTCCGAGAAATCTGATCGACCTGATTCCGTATGAGCAGAGGATCACGGTGAAATGCCGCTCAACCGAGAAGGGCAAGGCGGTGATGGCAGCGTGTGAGATCGGCTGTATCGGATGTAAGAAGTGCGAGAAGAACTGCCCGTCGGATGCAATTCACGTTGTGGACCAGCGCGCGGAGATCGACCCGGCAAAATGTACAGGCTGCGGCCTCTGCGCGGAGAACTGCCCGCGGAAGTGTATTATGGTAGAAAAATAAAAATGAGAAATTCCATGCTGTGGGAGGGAACTTCTGCGGCGTGGAATTTTTGCTTTTCGGTGATATCGTGTTAGCCAATGCCGGTGGTGGCTGGCTTGACTTGAATTTGGGAAAATGATAAACTGAAAGTCAGAAAACGAGGGGCAAAAAGCTAAAAAAATATAAAATGGCAGAAAGGACGGGGCAAAAGTATGACAATGACAATGGATGAACTGATGAAAGTGCTCGATATGCAGGAGGATATTCTGCAGTTTACGCATTTTACAAATGCAGACGCATGGGAACTGGGAACGATGATCCTGATGGAGGCAAGACGGCGCGGAGCACAGGTTGGCATCATGATCCGCAGAAGCAACGGGGAAGTTGTATTCCAGTATTGTGATAACGGCATTACGCCGCACAATGTGGAGCTGATGAGACGGAAGAGCAATTCGGTGCTTCTGACGGAGCGGAGTTCGCTGCAACTCTACATGGCAGCGACGAATGCGCCGGAGAGCGTAAAACAGATGGTACTGGACCCGAAGGAATACGCAATGCTGGGCGGAGGTTTTCCGATCTGCGTGGAAGAAGTCGGCGTTGTGGCAACCGTAGCAGTGTCCGGCATGGGACAGGTTTCGGATCATGATGTGATTGTGAAATGCATCAGCAAATATTTGCATATCGATGAAGTACCGAGAATCAGAACTGTATGAAAATGATGATTGAAACTAAATTTTGTGTATGATACAATGTCACCGGCAAAAAGACATGACAGTTCCATCAGGGACAACAAAACCCCCGTGAGCGGCAACTCACGGGGGTTGGTTTATGTCAGCAGGTTTTGCATATCTTCCGGCAGTGGTGCGTGGAAGTTTAAGGGTTCTCCGGTGATCGGATGGACGAAGGAGAGCGATGCAGAGTGAAGTGCCTGGCGGGGGAAAGTGCCGGGAGTTTTGTTGTAGAGGGTATCGCCGAGCAGCGGATGGCCGATGTAAGCCATGTGGACGCGGATCTGGTGGGTGCGGCCGGTTTCGAGATTGAGTTCGAGGTGGGAGAAAACGGAGCAGTGCGCGAGGGTGCGGTAATGGGTTACGGAGCGCTCGCCGGAGGCAAAGTCGACGGTGCGCTGGATGAGGGAGCCGTTGAGGCGGGCGATCGGTGCGTCGATGGTGCCGGATGCAGCGGTTTCGCCGAGGGCGAAGGCCTGATACGTGCGGTGGATTTCGCGGGAGCGCATGGCCTGGGAGAGGACGGCGGCGCTTAAGGCGTGCTTGGCGAGCACGATAAGGCCGGTGGTGTCGCGGTCGAGGCGGTTGATGCAGCGGTAGACGAAGGGTTCACCTTTCTGTTCAAAATACCATGCAATGCCGTTTGCCAGCGTATTTTCATAATTTCCAATCGACGGATGAATCGGCGTATCAGCGGGTTTATCCACAACGAGGATGTCGTCATCCTCATACACAACCGAAAACGGAACCGGCCGCGGCAGAATTCCGTCGGAGGGTTCTGTTTCGACAAGGTGCGTTTCGATCACATCCCCGGCGTGCACGGCCTGGCTCGTCCAGGCGCGGACGCCGTTTCGGAAAATGCCGTCCTCTGTGCGTTTTAAGCCCGTAATAATATGGCGCGAATATCCATGCCGGCGGAGAAACCATTCCACAGTCAGATTTTCCCGTTCCTCCTCCGGCGAAACCACATATGTAAACCTGTGTCCCATACACAAAACCTCCGTTTCTATAGCTTTTTTATCGAATGAACCCCGTCATTTCGGGGCAAAATTTCAAAAAGAGACTTTCCCAGTCTTTCGCAAGTATAGCCGAAAACAGATGGAAAAGCAAGAAACTTACCTTTCTATAGCGAAAATATAAAAAAGTATAAAAGTTTCATGAAATGTCAGAATTTGATTGATTTTAGCGAAAGAAAAGTTTATGCTACTAAAAAAGAAAGAAAATCAAGAAACAGGAGGGGATACAGATGAAACAGGTGCAAAAACCGAAAAAACCCATAATTTTTTATTATGTGATTGCGCTGATCGTCATTCTGCTGTTAAATCTTCTGCTTTTCCCGAGACTTCTCGAGCCAAAAGTAACAGAAGTTGATTACGGAAAATTTTTGCAGATGGTAGATAACAACGAAATCAGCGAAGTCCAGATCCAGTCAAATGAGATTATTTTCAGCGACAAATCAAGCCCGGCGAATTATTATAAGACGGGTGTGATGAATGATTACAAGCTGGTAGATCGTTTATATGAGGCAGGTATTACCGAATTCGGAACGCCGATCATAGAGCAGATGTCGCCACTCATGGAATTTCTTTTAACATGGGTAATACCGATCGTTGTGATGGTTGCGCTCGGACAGTGGCTGATGAAACGCATGACGAGCAAGATGATGGGCGGCATGGGAAATGCGATGAGCTTTGGAAAGAGCAACGCCAAGGTTTATGTACAGTCCGAAACCGGCATTAAATTTGCAGATGTTGCCGGAGAGGATGAGGCAAAAGAAATTTTACAGGAGATTGTTGACTTCCTGCATAATCCCAAAAAATATGAAGAAATTGGTGCAAAAATGCCGAAAGGAGCACTGCTTGTCGGCCCTCCAGGAACCGGTAAAACGCTGCTTGCAAAGGCAGTAGCCGGAGAGGCAAATGTTCCGTTCTTCTCCATTTCCGGTTCTGAGTTTGTCGAGATGTTCGTCGGCATGGGAGCTGCGAAGGTGCGTGACCTGTTCCAGCAGGCAAATGAGAAAGCACCGTGTATCGTCTTTATCGATGAGATCGATACCGTCGGCAAAAAACGTGACGGCGGCGGATTCTCCGGAAACGACGAGCGTGAGCAGACCCTGAACCAGCTGCTTGCCGAGATGGATGGATTCGATGGAAAGAAAGGCGTTGTCATTCTGGCAGCGACGAACCGTCCGGATTCCCTGGACCCGGCACTTCTTCGTCCGGGCCGTTTCGACCGCCGTGTGCCGGTTGAACTGCCTGACTTAAAAGGCCGTGAGGAAATCCTGAAAGTCCATGCGAAAAACATCCGCGTGGGCGACAATGTCGATTACAATGCGATCGCACGTATGGCATCCGGTGCTTCTGGTGCAGAACTTGCCAATATGATCAACGAGGCAGCACTCCGTGCCGTCCGTGATGGAAGAAAATTCGTCACCCAGGCGGATCTGGAGGAGAGCGTTGAGGTTGTCATCGCCGGATACCAGAAGAAGAATAAGATCATGACCGACAAAGAGAAACTGATCGTTTCCTACCACGAGGTCGGCCATGCACTCGTCGCAGCACTGCAGAGCCATTCCGCTCCGGTTACGAAGATCACCATTATCCCGCGTACGTCCGGCGCCCTCGGCTATACGATGCAGGTGGATGAAGATGAGCACAACCTGATGAGCCGCGAAGAGCTGGAAAACAAGATTGCAACCCTGACCGGCGGCCGTGTGGCAGAGGATCTGGTGTTCCATTCCATCACGACAGGTGCTTCGAACGATATCGAGCAGGCAACGAAGGTGGCAAGATCCATGATCACCCGCTTCGGTATGAACGAGGAATTTGGTATGGTTGCATTTGAGACGGTAACGAACCAGTACCTCGGCGGTGACACTTCCCTGGCATGCTCCGAATCGACAGCAGCACAGATTGATGAGAAGGTTGTTGCAGCAGTCAGAAAACAGTACGACAAAGCAGAGCAGCTCTTAAAAGATAACATGCCGAAACTCCACGAGCTGGCAAAATATCTGTATGAGAAAGAGACAATCACAGGTGATGAGTTTATGGAAATCCTGAATTTATCCCCGGATCAGCTCACGACAACGAGAATGGAAACAAACTAAAAAGCGATAAAAGCAGATGAGAATCCCGCGTTACTGTTCACCCAGCAGTGAAACACTTGCTGTTTCACTGCGTAAGAAAGTGATTCACGAATCCCGCGTTTCAAGGCGACTTCAGCCTTGCGCGGGATTCTTTCTTGTGCTATAATGCTGTAATGCGAAATTATGACACAAAAAGACAGATTTTTTTAAGATAGACCAAGAGAACATAAGGAGAAACGCAATGAAGAAAAAACAGGCATGGAAAGTGATGGGTGCTGTCCTTGCGGGCACACTGGTATTTTCCGATGCAGTTCCGCTCCGTGCCAGCGCATCGGCAGGAACGGAAAAAAGCGCAGTACAGAACGAAACTGTCTCCGGAACGGAGAACGGTACAGAGACAAAACGGGCAGCCGTTTATGTGAATCTGAAAACCGGCGATGATACGGCAGACGGTACAACGGCAGAGACAGCAGTAAAAACCGTGGAAAAAGCACAGGAGCTTCTTGCAGTTGCAGCGGCAGAACTGCAGGCGGACGGGAAAACAACCGAAAAAAACACTGCTGCAGATACCAGCAAAACGGCAGCGGAGGAAGCAGCAGAAAAATATCTGGTATTCGTCGGAATGGATGAAAAAGAGCTGGAAACGTATCGAAAGAAACAGCAGAAAACAGACTTCAGGGGAAGAGTAACAGATACCGTTTTTGCGGCAGATGAAATCGTGGTGACAGAAGCCGGATATGAGGCTGTTCTGGCAGCAGAAAAAGCAAAAGAAACGGTTTCGGAAACACCAACGCTTGCGCCAGGCGAGTCTCCGGCACCGGATGCGGCAGAAGATACCGTAACACCAACTCCGGGTCCGACGGAAACGCCGGATGCAGAGCCGACCGCAGAACCAACGGTGACCCCGGACGCAGAACCGACGGAAACGCCGGACGCAGAGCCGACCGTAACGCCGGCGGAGGAACCAACGGCAACTCCGACACCGGATGCGGACAACGGAGAAGATACAGGGGATACACCAACGGCAGCGCCGACACCGGATGCGGAACCGACCGTAACGCCGGAAGTAACTCCGACGACAGCACCGGGCGAGAATACCGATGACAGTGAAAATCCGGAGAATCCGGAAACTCCGGCAGAAGATCCAACCGTGACACCTGCCCCGGATGATACAGCAAAAGACGATCCTGCAGCAGATGATACAAACCAGGACGATACAAACCAGGATAACCAGAACGGAACGGGAAATGATGCATCATCGGACCAGTGGAAACAGGATGAAAATCTGGATGACCTTGTAAAAGATGAAATTCAGAAAGAAAACGAAACCGTAAAAAATTTCGATGAAATTTCCAATCCATCCGGTACGGACAGCACAGAAGACGGCTATCTGATCTCCAATGTCTCTCTTTTGATCCAGCCGGTGGCAGTAAGTCTGTCCAGAAGCCTTGTATCAGAGGAGCAGACGGAAACAGCAGAAGCTGAGACGGCGGACGAAGGCGAGCATGAACTGCTTGCAGCTGCAGAGCAGAAATCCAACCTGAGTGCAGGTGAAATGACAGCAAGTGCAGCCGATGACGTAAGTACGCTGCGTGCCGCAGGAACGATCCTTGTAGGACCGGACAACTACGGAACGAATAAGACATCCACTCCGACTCCGACAGCCACACCGTCGAAGAGCAGCAGTAACAACAGCTCTTCCAATTCCAATACCGGAAGCACAAAGATTCCGCAGAAGAAGACACAGACCACTGTAAGCATCCGCAGCATCCCGGTCAACACCGGCGATGAGACGATGGTGCTTCCGCTGGCGATCAGCTCCGCACTTTCTGCAGCCGTTATGTTCTGCATGGCATTCCTTCAGATGCAGGCGAAACGCGCAAAGAGCATGGCCGCATGGCTGGAATTCAAAAAGAATCATCCGTTTGACGAAAAATAAAGAAACAGGCATATCCGGAAAAGCCATTCCATACATTTACAGTATGGGAGGGCTTTTTCTTATGGAAGAAAAGAAAACATGGGCGGTGGGTGCGGGCAGCGGGATCAGCTGGCTGAAGGCTCTTCTCGTTTCCTATCTGATCTCGGTGCTTCTTCTTTTGCTGCTGTCTTTCCTGCTCTGGAAATTTTCCTGGAAGGAAAGCTGGGTGCAGGCGGGCATTGTGGTGATCTATCTGGCATCAAGCTTTTCCGGCGGAAGAATGGCAGGAAACATGGCGGGAAAACGGCGGTTTCTCTGGGGCATCTGCTTTGGAATCGTGTATTTTGCCATTCTGATCATCGTCTCCGCAGTCTTCCTGCCGGGCGGATTTGCCGGAGCCGGAAGACTTCTGTGGGCGGCAGCAGTCTGTGCCGTCGGCGGAATGGCAGGCGGAATGACGGCACACGGCAGATAAAAGCGGACAAAACAGAACATTTTTTCAAAAAACAGACTTTTAAATTTGAAAAACCTATGCTATAATGGGAAGAGCTAATGGCCGAAGACTATAAAAAAGTCGCGCGTCAACTACAATGAAGGAGGAATGTGCCATGAAACACATCAAAACTTTAAATACAAAAAGCTTACAGAACACTGTAAAAAAAGGTGGATGCGGTGAGTGCCAGACATCCTGCCAGTCCGCATGTAAGACTTCTTGCACCGTAGGCAACCAGAGCTGCGAGCATAAGTAAAAGTAATCCATAAGGACGAGTAAAAGGTGTTCCCAGAACCGGTTTCGCCGGATTTGGGAACATTCTTTTTGCCAGGCACATCAAAAAAAGAGAGAGTTATAGAAAGGAATACCACAGTGATACATTTATATAAAAGCAATGGCTTCAACATGGTGCTGGACGTCAACAGCGGCTCCGTCCATGTTGTGGATGACTGCGTATACGATGTCCTTTCCTGCATGAACGAAGGAAAAAATGCAGAAGAGGCAGCAGAGGCGCTTAGCAGTAAATATGCCGAGCAGGACATCACCGAAGCCAGAGAAGAAATTCAGGAACTTACAGATAACGGCATGCTCTTTACAAAAGACATTTACGAAAACGCAATTGATCAGTTTTCCAACCGTCCGACCGTCGTAAAAGCACTCTGCCTCCACATTGCACACGACTGTAACCTTGCCTGTCGTTACTGCTTCGCAGAAGAGGGCGAGTATCACGGAAGACGTGCACTGATGTCCCTGGAAGTCGGCAAAAAAGCGCTTGATTTCCTGATCGCAAACTCCGGCAGCAGAAGAAACCTCGAGGTAGATTTCTTCGGCGGTGAACCGCTGATGAACTGGGATGTTGTAAAACAGCTCGTAGCCTACGGAAGAGAACAGGAGAAGTTACATAACAAGAACTTCCGTTTCACCCTGACCACCAACGGTGTTCTCTTAAACGACGAGGTCATGGAGTTCTGCAATAAAGAGATGGGCAACGTCGTATTAAGTATCGACGGAAGAAAAGAAGTTCACGATCACATGCGTCCGTTCCGCAAAGGTGCCGGAAGCTACGATCTGATCGTGCCGAAATTCCAGAAATTCGCTGAGCTTCGTCATCAGGATAAATACTATGTGCGCGGAACCTTCACGCATTACAACACAGACTTTGCAGCTGATGTTCTCCATCTGGCAGACCTCGGCTTCAAGCAGATCTCGGTTGAGCCTGTTGTAGCGCCTCCGACCGAGGACTATGCGATCCGTGAGGAAGACCTTCCGGTGATCTTCGAACAGTACGACATTCTGGCAAGAGAGATGATCAAGAGAGAAAAAGAGGGAAGAGGCTTCAATTTCTTCCACTTTATGATCGATCTGACCGGCGGACCATGTGTTTATAAACGTCTTTCCGGCTGCGGTTCCGGAACCGAGTACCTTGCGGTAACACCGTGGGGCGATTTCTATCCGTGCCACCAGTTCGTAGGACAGGAAGATTTCTGCCTCGGAAATGTTTACGAAGGCGTGAAAAAGACAGAAACTGTCAACGAATTCAAAAAATGCAACGTTTATTCCAAGAAGGAGTGCAGCCAGTGCTTTGCACGGTTCTACTGCAGCGGCGGATGCGCGGCAAACTCCTACAATTTCACAGGTAAGATCAACGATGTTTACGAGATCGGATGCAAGATGCAGCAGAAACGGATCGAGTGTGCATTGATGATAAAGGCAGCTCTGGCCGAAGATTAAAGAAAAGAGGAAAATCGCGACATGATGAAGAAGAAACAGAGTATCATCGCACTCGTCCTGGCAGCCATTGTAACAGTGCTTCTTGGATGGACGATGATCAAAGGATGGGGTCCTACCGGAACCGGTTCGATGAAGAACATCAACCTGGGTCTGGATCTGTCCGGCGGTGTCAGCATTACCTATCAGGCCGTAAAGGACAACCCGACAGACGAAGAAATGTCAGATACCCGCTACAAGCTGGAACAGCGTGCGCAGCAGTACAGCGAAGAGGCACAGGTATATCTGCAGGGCGACAACCGTATCACCATTGAAATCCCGGGTGCAACCGATGCAACCACCATTCTGGAAGAGATGGGTAAACCGGGAAGCCTGTATTTCATCAAACAGACCAACGATGACGGAACAGAAAACTACACCTACGACAGCTCGACCGGCGAGTACGTTCTGAACGGAAAAACTATCGAAGAGCTCGAGGAGGACGGCTCCGTCGTTCTGACCGGTAAAGATGTGGAGAGCGCAGAAGCCATGCATCAGCAGAACTCCACCACAAAAGCAACCGAGAGCGTCGTTCAGCTGAAAATGACCGACGAAGGAAAACAGAAATTTGCAGACGCAACCCAGGAAGCCTACAGCGCAGGAAAGAGCATCGGTATCTACTATGATGAAAAATTCGTCAGTGTACCGAGTGTAAACGCTGTGATTTCCGATGGTACTGCAGTCATCTCCGGCGGAAACATGGACTGGGATGAAGCAACCAGCCTGGCATCCACCCTCCGTATCGGTTCCCTTTCCCTGAAACTTGAGGAGATCAACTCCAGCGTCGTTGGAGCACAGCTTGGATCTGCAGCTGTTTCCACCAGCGTAAAAGCGGGAGCGATCGGCATTGTACTGATTATCCTTTTCCTTGCAATCGTATATCGCCTGCCTGGTATTGCTGCCGGATGGGCACTGCTCATCTATGTTGAGCTGAATCTGATTGCTTTAAATGCATTTGACCTGACATTGACCCTGCCTGGTATCGCAGGTGTTATCCTGTCGATCGGTATGGCGGTCGATGCGAACGTTATCATTTATGCCCGTATCGAGGAGGAGATCGGTGCCGGAAAGACGGTTCATGCGGCAATCCGCGACGGATTCAAGAAGGCAGCTTCTGCCATCCTGGACGGAAACGTGACGACCCTGATTGCAGCAGCTGTTCTGTATGCGCTTGCGAGCGGAAGTGTCCGCGGATTCGCCATGACACTTGCTCTTGGTATTGTTCTTTCCATGTTCAGCGCCATGGTTGTTTCCAGACTGCTGGTCAACAGCCTGTACGGTATGGGACTGAAGGATGCGAAATACTACGGAACCAAGAAAGAGCGCAAGGGATTTCCATTTGTGGAAAAGAGAAAGATCTTCTTCACGATCTCCTGCATTCTGCTGCTTGCCGTTCCGGCCAGCATGATTTTCATGCATCAGACAAAGGGAAGCGCACTGAACTTCGGCCTTGACTTCAAGGGCGGTACTTCCATCAACGTTCCGTTCAACGAGGATTACTCCATCGAAGAGCTGGACAAAGAGGTAGAGCCGGTTGTGGAAGGCGTGACAAAAGATTCCAATATTCAGATGACAAAGGTTGTCGGAGGCAACAATGTCATCATCAAAACACGTTCTCTGACTCTGGAAGAGCGTGAGCAGGTTTACCAGGCAATGGCAGACAATTTCGGTGTCGATACTTCTGAAATCACTTTCGACAACATTTCTTCTACTGTAAGTAAAGAAATGAGCCAGAATGCGATGAAAGCAGTTATCATCGCTGTAGTCTGCATGCTGCTGTACATCTGGATCCGTTTCCGCGACATCCGTTTCGCATCGAGTGCCATCCTTGCACTGATGCACGATATCGCCATTGTATTCGGATTCTATGTGGTATCCCGTATTTCGGTCGGCAGCACCTTTATCGCGTGTATGCTGACGATCCTCGGCTATTCCATCAACAGTACGATCGTCATCTTCGACCGTATCCGTGAGAATCTGCCGGAGTTAAAGAGAGAGCCGATCGAGTCCCTGGTTGACCGCTGCATCACGGACACCCTGACCCGAAGCATTTACAGTTCCCTCACCACCTTTATCACCATCTTTGTTCTGTTCGTGATGGGAGTTTCTTCCATCCGCGACTTTGCAGCACCTCTGATGGTTGGTATCGTATGCGGAGCTTACACTTCTGTCTGCATCACAGGTGCCCTGTGGTATGTGATGAAGCACGTTGGAAAAAACAAATATGTGCCGTCCAAAGCAGTACAGAATAAGACAAAAAATAAATAAAAGCAGCAAAAACCATAAAAAGAGAAACGCCGGACCGGAAAAGTCCGGCGTTTCCTGCTAACAGGAAAGAGGAGAACATATGAAGAAAGAACGCTGGGTAGTTTCGGCAAAACGCGCCGATTTCCAGGCAATTGCGGATCGGTTCGGCATCGATCCCGTCATCGCCCGCCTGATCCGGAACCGGGATGTGACCGGGGAGAAAGAGATCGAAGAGTATCTCTTCGGTGATCTGGAGCAGCTCCACGATCCGCTGCTGATGAAGGATATGGAGCGCGCGGCAGATCTGATCGCAGAAAAAATCCGGGAGAAAAAGCCGATCCGCATCATCGGGGACTACGACATCGACGGTGTTACGGCAACGTATATTCTGCTGACCGGATTAAAAGATCTCGGTGCCGATGCGGATGTGCGTATCCCGGACCGGATTGCAGACGGATACGGCTTAAATGAGCATCTTGTGCAGTTTGCCGCGGATGAGGGGCGGGACACGATCGTCACCTGTGACAACGGCATCGCGGCGGGCAGTCAGATCCGTCTGGCAAAAGAGCTTGGCATGACGGTTGTTGTGACGGACCACCACGAGGTTCCGTTTGAGGAGGATGAAAACGGAGAACGCCGCTACATCCTGCCGCCGGCGGACGCGGTTGTCAATCCGAAACAGAAAGACTGTTCCTATCCGTTTCCGGGCCTCTGCGGTGCGGCCGTCGCATGGAAACTGATCCAGACGATGGAGGCAAAAGCAGGTATTCCAAAGGAGCACAGCTTCCGCTTTCTGGAATTTGTCGCCATTGCGACGATCGGTGATGTGATGGATCTGCAGGGAGAAAACCGGATTTTTGTAAAAGCCGGCCTTCGGGCGCTCCATAAAACGCAGAACCTCGGCCTGCAGGAGCTGATCCGTGTGCAGGGCATCGAGGCGGAAAACGTGACACCGTATCACATCGGCTTCGTTCTCGGCCCGTGCATCAACGCATCGGGACGGCTTGACACGGCGGAGCATTCGTTAAAACTGCTCTGCGCAAAGACACGTGAGGAGGCCGCAAAGCTTGCCGGGGACTTGAAAGACCTGAATGAAAGCCGCAAAGAGCTGACGCGCCAGGGTGAGGCGAAAGCAATCGAGCTCGTGGAAACCTCCCCGCTGCAGAACGACAAAGTCCTCGTCGTCTATCTGCCGGACTGCCACGAGAGCCTTGCCGGAATCATCGCAGGTCGCCTGCGGGAGCACTTCCACAAACCATCCTTCGTACTCACCAGAAGTGAGGAGGGCGTCAAGGGCTCCGGCCGCTCGATCGAAGCGTATTCGATGTATGAGGAGCTCTGCAAATGCAAAGAACTGATGACGAAATTCGGCGGCCACCCGATGGCTGCGGGCCTTTCCCTCGCAGGAGAGGAGATGATCGAACCGTTCCGCCGGGCACTGAACGATAATTCCACGCTGACGGAAGAGGATTTCGTCGAAAAAGTTGTGATCGATGTGCCGATGCCGATCACCTACATCACCAAAAATCTGATCCGCCAGTTAAGTCTCTTGGAGCCGTTCGGAAAAGGCAACACGAAACCGCTGTTCGCACAGAAAGGACTGACTGTATTAAATTACCGCATTTTTGGAAAGAATAGAAACGTGGTGAAAGTACAGCTTGCCGATGCGGGCGGATACCAGATGGATGGTGTCTATTTCGGCGAGGGAGAAGCGTTCGCCGCATACGTGGATGCACATCCGACCCTCTCGGTAGCGTACTATCCGTCGATCGATACGTGGAACGGACGCGACAAATTACAGATCAATATCCAGAGTTATTTTTAAAGATGCAGAAAAGCCGCAAATACCTGATTTTTCTGCCCTGTTTTCTATCGGAAACAAAATTGACGCAGAAGAATATTGATGCTATACTGTAAGGTGAATTGTCAAACCTTGACGAAACGGAGGAATATTTTATGAAAAAAGTAGAGGATTACGTAAGAAGTATTCCGGATTTCCCGGAACCGGGTATTATTTTCAGAGATGTAACGAGTATCCTGCAGGACGCAGACGGACTGCAGCTTGCCATAGATGAGATGCAGCATTTTGTAGAAGAAGTAGACTGTGACGTAATCTGCGGAACCGAGTCCCGCGGCTTCATTTTCGGTATGCCGATTGCTTACAATCTGCACAAACCGTTCGTGCCGATCCGTAAAAAAGGAAAACTTCCTCTGGAGACCATCGAGGAGAGCTATGACCTGGAGTACGGCAGCGCAACGATCGAGATGCACAAAGACTCCATCAAACCGGGCCAGAAGGTAGTCATCATCGACGACCTGATTGCAACCGGCGGTACCGTGGAGGCTTGTGCAAAAATGATCGAGCGCCTCGGCGGCGAAGTAACCAGAATCGTGTTCCTGATGGAGCTTGCCGGCTTAAAAGGACGCGAAAAACTGGCAAAATATGATGTAAAATCTGTCATCCGTTACGATGGCAAATAACGTATCCAACGAAACGCAGGGGTTAATCATGAGAGCGGAGGATACATATGGAAGAAGAGAAAAGAATCAGTGAAGAAGAATTAAAGAAGGATGTGGCGGCGGCAGAAGCCAGAATCCGCAAGACGGACGATTTTACAAGTCCGGAGGAATTATACGGGGAATTGATCGCTTCTGTGAAAAAATATCATCCATCGGACGATATTTCCCTGATCGAAAAAGCATACCGCGTGGCAGCGGATGCACATAAGGACCAGAAAAGAAAGAGCGGGGAACCGTACATCATCCATCCGCTCTGTGTGGCAATTATCCTGGCAGATCTGGAGCTCGACAAGGAGTCGATCGCGGCAGGCCTTCTGCACGACGTTGTCGAAGATACCGTCATGACCGAAGAAGAGCTGACCGAGGAGTTCGGCCCGGAGGTGTCCCTGATTGTAAGCGGTGTCACGAAGCTGGCACAGCTGAAATATTCTGCGGATAAGGTCGAGGAGCAGGCAGAAAACCTGAGAAAGATGTTCCTTGCGATGGCAAAGGATATCCGTGTTATTCTGGTAAAACTGGCGGACCGTCTGCACAACATGCGGACCGCACAGTACTGGTCGCCGGAGACGCAGAAGAAAAAAGCGCGTGAGACGATGGATATTTATGCCCCGATCGCACAGCGCCTCGGTATTTCCAAGATCAAGGTCGAACTCGATGACCTTTCTCTGAAATATCTGGAGCCGGATGCGTACTATGAACTGGTGCAGAAGGTCAGCATGAAGCGGGAGCAGCGGCAGGAGTTTGTCGATGCGATCGTAAAAGAGGTGACCCGTCATATCCACCAGGCCGGCATTGAGGCAGATGTCAACGGACGAATCAAGCACTTTTTCAGCATCTACAAAAAGATGGTCAACCAGCATAAGACGCTGGATCAGATCTATGACCTCTTTGCGGTCCGCATCATCGTGGAATCCGTCAAAGACTGCTATGCAGCGCTCGGTGTCATCCATGAAATGTACACGCCGATCCCGGGCCGTTTCAAAGATTACATTGCGATGCCGAAGCCAAACCGTTACCAGTCCCTGCATACAACCCTGATCGGACCGAACGGACAGCCGTTTGAGATTCAGATCCGTACTTATGAGATGCACCGGATTGCAGAATACGGTATCGCTGCACACTGGAAATACAAAGAGGCCTCCGACGGCAAGAAACCGGGACCGGAGCAGGAAGAGGAAAAACTGACCTGGCTGCGCCAGATTCTGGAGTGGCAGCAGGACATGGCGGACAACCATGAGTTCATGAACCTCTTAAAGAGCGATCTCGACCTGTTTGCCGACAATGTTTACTGTTTCAGCCCGGCGGGCGATGTCAAAACGCTTCCGGTCGGCTCCTGTGCCATCGACTTTGCTTATTCCGTCCACAGTGCGGTCGGCAACAAGATGGTCGGAGCGAGGGTCAACGGAAAACTCGTGCCGATCGAGACGGAACTTCACAACGGAGACCGCGTCGAGATCATCACCTCGCAGAACTCCAAGGGACCGAGCCGCGACTGGCTGAAAATTGCGAAGAGTTCCCAGGCAAAGAGCCGCATCAACCAGTGGTTCCGCCAGCAGAACAAGACGGACAACATCGTCAAAGGCAAGGAAATGCTCACCAGCTATGCAAAGCTGAAGGGCAAAAACCTTGGAATCTATACGAAACCGATGTACGAAGAGGCTGTCATGAGAAAGTACGGCTTCCGCGACTGGGATTCCGTTCTTGCGGCCATCGGCCACGGCGGCTTAAAAGAGGGCCAGGTCCTCAACAAGCTGATTGAGACGTACGAAAAGCAACATAAAAAAGAGATCACCGACGAGCAGGTGCTCGAGGCGGCATCTGGAGAGAAAGTTCTGCCGGTTGGAAAGAGCAAGGGCGGCATCGTCGTGCGCGGTATCCACGATGTGGCAGTTCGCTTCTCAAAATGCTGCAATCCGATCCCGGGCGATGAGATCGTGGGCTTTGTCACAAGAGGACGCGGCGTGACCATTCACCGCACCGACTGTGTCAATGTCCTGAATCTGCCGGAATCTGAGCGGGCGCGCCTCATTGATGCTGAATGGCAGGCAGAGGACAACGGCGGCTCTCTCTATACCGTGGAGATCAGCGTTTACGCAAACAACCGTACCGGTCTTCTGGTGGATATCTCCAAGATCTTTACCGAGCGGAAGATCGACCTTGCGGCGATGAACGTGAGAACGAGCAAGCAGGGAACGGCTTCCATCGATGTGACGTTCGACGTGCACAACAACGAAGAGCTGAACAGCATCATCGAGAAGGTACGCCAGGTGGAGAGCGTGATCAATATTCAGAGATCGAGAGGATAAAAAGGAGAAAAGCGTATGATAAAGGTAAATTACCGGGCACTTGGAATGCTCTCGACAAACTGCTACGTTGTGGAAAATCCGGACAGCCAGAAGGTGCTGATCGTGGACCCGGGCGATTCGCCGCTGGAGATTGAACGCCAGATCGACGAGATCGACGGCGACCCGGAGGCCATTCTGCTGACCCATGGCCATTTCGACCATATGCTGGCAGCGGATGCACTGCGGAAAAAGTACCATATCCCGGTCTATGTCCATGAAAAAGAGCAGCACCTGCTGGGGGATCCAAAGAAAAATCTTTCCGGGCTCTGGAGCAAACCGTACACGATGCAGGCGGACAAAACCGTAAAAGAGGGCGATGTGCTGCATCTCGCAGACTTTGAAATCCACGTTCTTGCGACACCGGGGCACACGGCAGGCGGTGTCTGCTACTATATTCCGGCAGAGAAAGCACTTTTTTCCGGTGATACGCTGTTCTGCGAGTCCTACGGAAGATACGACTTCCCGACATCCTCCGGCAGAGAGCTGATCGCGTCGGCCAAGCGCCTGTTAAAAGAGCTTCCCGGGGATGTGACCGTGTATCCGGGCCACAACGATGAAACTACGATTGAACATGAAAAGAGGTACAATCCCCTTGCTTAATATCAGCCTTTGTTTTAACAGAAAAGATTTTGAATACGATGTGTATTCCCTGATCAAGGCATTCTATCCGGGCTGTGAGATTACCTCATGGTACGAAGAGGATGGGGCGCCGGACGGGGAATTTGCATATTATGATAAGATCCTGTACGCGGCAGACCAGATCTGCTTTTCCATAGAAAATGAGAAGCACGAAGAGCTTTCTGCCGCGTGTGAGGCGGTGGAATATGAAAAAGACCGCCACGAAACGAAAAATGTCCTGAAACGGATGGTCTATCGCACGCTCTCGAAAGTGAGCGGAAAAGAACTTCCGTGGGGCGACCTTACCGGCATCCGTCCGACGAAAATTCCGATGAAGATGCTGGAAGAGGGCAAAACAAATGTAGAGATTGCGAAATACATGCGCGAGACCTACTACACCAGCCCGGAAAAGACGGCACTTGCAATCACGATTGCCAACCGGGAAAAGGACATTTTAAAGACGATCGACTACGAACACGGTTACAGCCTGTACATCGGCATCCCGTTCTGTCCGAGCATCTGCCTGTACTGTTCCTTCGGCTCCCATGTGTTAAGCCGCTGGGAGCATATGGTAGATCCGTATCTCGATGCACTGATCAAAGAACTGATCTTTATCAGTGAGAACATGAAGGATTACACCCTTGATACGATCTACATCGGAGGCGGTACGCCGACCACGCTGAATGCGGCACAGATGGAGCGCCTGCTCACGAAAGTGACAGAGCTCTTCCCGATGGAGCAGGTGCAGGAGTTCACCGTGGAGGCAGGACGGCCGGATACGATCAATGAGGAGGTCTTAAAAGCCATCCGCAAATTCCCGGTCACCCGTATTTCGATCAATCCACAGACCATGAACCAGGAAACGCTGGATCTGATCGGACGCCACCATACCGTGGAGGAGATCGAGGAGAAGTTCCGTATGGCGCGTTCCCTTGGATTTGACAACATCAACATGGATCTGATCGTCGGTCTGCCGGGCGAGGACAAGGAAAAAGTGGCGCATACGTTGGAAAAAGTGGAAGCGCTGAATCCGGATTCCCTGACCGTCCATTCCCTTGCGTTAAAGCGTGCAACGAGACTCAACCTGTTCAAAGACAAATATCAGGAAATCTCGTTTGAAAACTCTGCCGAGATCATGAAAATGACGATGGACAGCGCACACCGCATGGAGATGGGACCGTATTACATGTACCGCCAGAAAAATATGGCGGGTAACTTTGAGAATGTCGGCTACTCCCGCGAAGGAAAAGCAGGTATCTACAACATCCTCATTATGGAGGAAAAACAGTCCATTCTGGCCGCGGGAGCCGGAGCGTCCACGAAATTCGTGTTTGAACACGGAGAGCGCATTGAGCGGGTGGAGAACGTGAAGGATCTGAAAAACTACGTGGAGCGTATCGATGAAATGATCGAGAGAAAACGTATCGGAATGGAGAAGTATCTGCCAAAATGAAAGAAAATTCCAGTCAGCAGCTTCACATGCTGCGCTATACCCTGACCGAGCAGCTCATCCATGGCATGGAAGTGAGCAATTTAGCTTACGATCTTGCGCGGGAACTTGGGTATGAGAAAGAAATCTGCTATGAGCTTGCAAAAGCGGGCGTTCTCCACGATATCGGAAAGATTGTACTGGAGAATTACGTAGAAGAACAGGATACACTCGTCGTCGAGGAGATGCGCTTTGTGCGGACCCATTCCACACTGGGCTATGAACTCCTGCAGGGACGCGGCTACTCCGATTTTGTGCTGGAGAGTATTCTGTATCACCATGAAAATTATGACGGAACCGGGTATCCGGCCAATCTGGCGGGAGAAAAGATTCCGTTTGGGGCGCGTATCTTACGCATCTGTGATGTGTACTGCGCGCTGACCTCCGACCGCCCGTACCGGAGTGCGTTTACGCGGAAACAGGCGATGGAGCTTATGACAGAAGAAGTCAAAAATTTCGATCTGAAAATGTTCCTGGCATTTCAGAGAGTGATCCACAGCGGCAGCCGGAAAGCGATCGAGCTTTCTGATGTCGATGAATTGATCCGGGAAATCATAAAGGAGAAAACAGAAAATGGCATTAAAAAAGAAACCGGTTACCGGAATGAAAGATATTTTACCGAAAGAAATGGCAATCCGTGACTATGTGATCCGTCTGATCAAGGAAACTTACGGAACCTTCGGCTTTACCTCCATGGAGACCCCATGCGTGGAGCACATCGAAAACCTGAACAGCAAACAGGGCGGCGAGAATGAGAAACTGATTTTCAAGATCTTAAAAAGAGGAGAGAAGCTGAAACTCGAGACCGCTGAGAAAGAAAACGATCTCGTAGACAGCGGCCTGCGTTATGACCTGACCGTTCCGCTCTGCCGTTACTATTCCAACAACGCAAACGAGCTTCCGTCCCCGTTCAAAGCACTTCAGATGGGAAATGTATGGCGTGCAGACCGTCCGCAGAGAGGAAGATACCGCCAGTTCATGCAGTGCGATATCGATATCCTCGGCGAGCCGACCAACCTCGCAGAGATTGAGCTGATCCTTGCTACCACCACACTGCTTGGAAAACTGGACTTCAAGAACTTTACGATCCGTATCAATGACCGCCGCATCTTAAAAGCAATGGCAGCCTACAGCGGATTCCCGGAGGAGTCCTATGACACCGTATTTATTATCCTCGATAAGATGGATAAAATCGGTTTTGAGGGCGTTGCCAAAGAGCTCGAGGAAGCCGGCTTTGCAAAAGAGTCCGTAGAGAAATACCTGAAAATGTTCGAGGAGATCACCCCGGATACCGCAGGCGTAGAGTACTGCCGTGAGAAACTCGAGGGATTCCTTGACAAAGAGTACGCAGACGGCCTGAAGACCATCATCGACAGTGTTAATGCCGTGAAGACCGCAGAATTCAAGATCGCTTTCGATCCGACTCTGGTGCGCGGAATGTCCTACTATACCGGACCGATCTTCGAGATCGCTATGGATGAGTACGGCGGATCTGTCGGAGGCGGCGGACGCTACGATGAAATGATCGGAAAATTCACCGGAAACCAGACCTGCGCATGCGGATTCTCCATCGGATTTGAGCGTATCGTTATGCTTCTGCTTGAGAGAGATTACCAGATCCCGGGCGCGCAGAAGAAAAAAGCGTACCTGATCGAGAAAAACATGCCGGCAGAGGGAATGCAGAAGATCATTCAGCAGGCGACAAAAGAGAGAAGTGAAGGCACGGCCATCAACATCGCCGTGATGAAAAAGAACAAGAAATTCCAGAAAGAGCAGCTTGCCAGCGAGGGCTACACTGAGATCGAAGAATTTTTTGTTGACAAAATGTAAGGAATATCCAATAATAGTAATCGCATGAAAAAACGATGTGCTGCGGATGCAGATTCTTTGTGTCCGCAGTTCCAAATAGGAGGAACAAGAAAATGGCTGAATCCATGAAAGGCCTGAAGAGAACCTGCCGCTGTGCGGAAGTCACAAAAGCAGATATCGGAAAAAAAGTAACCCTGATGGGCTGGGTACAGAAGAGCCGTAATAAAGGCGGAATTATTTTCGTCGATCTGCGTGACAGAAGCGGTATTATGCAGATTATCTTTGAGAACGGCCCGATCAGTGAGGAAGGTTTTGAGAAAGCAGCAAAACTGCGCAGCGAGTTCGTCATTGCCGTAGAAGGTGAAGTTATGGCCCGCTCCGGTGCTATCAATGAAAATCTGGCAACAGGAGAGCTCGAAGTAAAGGCTGAGTCCTTACGCATTCTTTCCGAGGCAGAAACCCCGCCGTTCCCGATCGAGGAGGATTCCAAGACGAGAGAAGAGCTCCGTCTGAAATACCGTTACCTGGATCTGCGCCGACCGGATATCCAGAGAAACCTGATTATGAGAAGCAAGGTGGCAATGCTCACCCGTGAGTTCATGTCAAAAGAAGGTTTTCTTGAGATCGAAACCCCGATGCTGACCAAATCCACACCGGAAGGCGCCAGAGACTATCTGGTACCGAGCCGTGTTCATCCGGGCAGCTTCTATGCACTGCCGCAGTCTCCGCAGCTGTTCAAACAGCTTCTGATGTGCTCCGGCTATGACCGCTATATCCAGATTGTAAAATGTTTCCGTGACGAGGACCTGCGTGCTGACCGTCAGCCGGAGTTCACCCAGATCGATATGGAGCTTGCTTTCGTTGATGTAGATGATGTTATCGATGTCAATGAGAGACTGCTGGCACACCTGTTCAAAGAGGTGCTCGGCGTTGAGGTACAGCTCCCGATCCAGAGAATGACCTGGAAAGAGGCTATGAACCGTTTCGGTTCCGACAAACCGGACCTGCGTTTCGGTATGGAGCTGGTTGATGTTTCCGAGACCGTAAAAGATACCGAGTTCGTTGTATTTAAGGGCGCACTTGAAAACGGCGGTTCTGTCCGCGGTATTAACGCAAAGGGACAGGGCGCAATGCCGAGAAAGAAAATCGACAAGCTCGTTGAGTTTGCGAAAGGTTACGGTGCAAAAGGTCTTGCATACATTGCAATCCATGAGGATGGAAGCTGGAAATCTTCCTTCTCCAAATTTATGACAGAGGAGCAGATGGAAGCCCTCATCAAAGCCATGGACGGACAGGCTGGAGACCTTCTTCTCTTCGCAGCAGACCGCAACAAGATTGTTTGGAACGTTCTTGGCGCACTTCGTCTGGAACTGGCAGAGCAGATGGGACTTCTCGACAAGAACGAATACCGTTTCGTATGGATTACCGAGTTCCCGCTTCTGGAGTGGTCCGATGAGGAGAACCGTTTCACCGCAATGCATCACCCGTTCACCATGCCGATGGACGAGGATCTGCCGCTTCTGGATACCGATCCGGGCGCAGTTCGTGCAAAAGCTTACGATATCGTCCTGAACGGCACTGAGATCGGAGGAGGAAGCGTTCGTATTCACCAGAACGATGTGCAGGAGAAGATGTTTGAGATGCTTGGTTTCACAAAGGAACAGGCACATGAGCGATTTGGTTTCCTTCTGGATGCTTTCAAATACGGAGTTCCGCCTCACGCCGGACTGGCTTACGGACTGGACCGTCTCGTTATGCTGATGGCAAAAGAGGACAGCATCCGCGACGTCATCGCATTCCCGAAGGTAAAAGATGCTTCCTGTCTGATGACCGAGGCTCCGTCACCGGTTGACGCAGCACAGCTGGAAGAGCTTGGTCTTGAGGTTGAGCCGCAGGCTGAGGAAGAGACAACAGAAGAGTAAAGAAAATTTTGTAATTTACAGGACAGACAATTTTGCAGAAGTGCAGCGTTGTCTGTCCTTTTTTAGGTTTCACTCGATCGGTGTAAAGAAAAACTTAAGAAATTCTTCCACGTCTTCCCCGTTGTTTTGCTGGAAAAAAGTGCTACAATATGGTTTGTAAGAAAGATACGGAAACATCCACAGCAAGTGGAACACATAGAGAAAAAGACAAGGAGGGATCACGATGTTAGTTACATTAGTCATGCTGGCAACCTGTTTTGGTCTGCTCTGCGGAATTGGAATTTTATTTGGGATCGTCGGACTGCTGCTGAAATTTGGAGGAAAAGTCCTCGGCGCATGCGCCACTATTCTTCTCCCGATCGGCGTGATCTGGCTTGGATTTAAAATCGTGTTCGCCGTCGTTCCGCTTCTGTTCAAACTGGTCTGTGCAGCGCTGATCTGTTATCTCGTATACCGCATTCTGCGGGAGATGAAACTTGTAGCATAAAAAATAAAATCTAACAGATTCGAAAGAAAACCTGCTTTCCGTCATAAACACGGAGGCAGGTTTTTAATGACAAAAACAAAAATCTATTTTCAGAAAAAGCCAGTATTTGCTAAAAAAAGAGTAAGGAAAAAGTAAGAAAACAAAAAACAAAATGTGATACGATAGAACTAACTTGGGAAAGCAGAAAATTAATTTGTAAAATAGAAAAGTGGGAGGAAGCGTATGAAGAAAAAAGTAATCGCGATTGTGTGTGCAGTCGCAGTGCTGGCGGCAGCCGGAGGGGGAGTGACATGGCATTTCCTTGGAAACAGTACAAAAGAGGACGATAACGTCGTCTATGTCAATACTGTAAAAGCCCTGACCAATCTGGGAACCGGAAATGGAATGGAAAACCGCTATGCCGGTGTTGTGGAGTCGGAAAATACCTGGAAGGTAGAGAAAAACAGCGAGAAAAAGGTAAAGGAAGTTTATGTGGAAGTCGGTCAGGAGGTTCAGGTCGGAACACCGCTGTTCTCCTACGATACCGAGAAATTCCAGAGTGACCTCGAGCAGGCGCAGCTGGATCTGGAACGTATAAACAATGAACTTTCAAGTATGAATACCAATATCGACCAGCTTTACAAAGACAAAAAGCAGGCATCAAAAGACCAGCAGGCAAGCATCACACTGGAAATTCAGGAAGCGGAGCTGGATTTAAAGAAAAAAGAATATGAAGGAAAATCAAAACAGGCGGAGATTGATAAATTAAACGATAACATCACCAATGCGACCGTGATCAGCGAAATCGCCGGTGTTGTAAAATCAATCAACAACGATGACAGCAGCGCCGGCGCTTACTCCGGTGACAACTCCGACAATTCCTTCCTGACCGTTCTTGCAACGGGAGATTTCCGTGTAAAAGGCCAGATCAATGAACAGAATATGAGCGACGGTTCGATTACCGAAGGAAGCCAGGTGATCGTGCATTCTCGTGTAGATGAGAATCAGACCTGGACCGGAACCGTGACAAAGATTGATCGGGAAAATGCACGGACAGGAAGCAATAACGTTTACAGCAGTTCGGGAGACGGTATGACGCAGTCAAGCAACTATCCGTTTTATGTACAGCTCGATGGAACAAATGGCCTGATGCTCGGTCAGCACGTTTACGTAGAGCCGGATGTCGGCCAGCAGGAAGTCAAAACAGGAATCTGGCTGTCTGACTCCTTTATCAACGATGTCGACAGCAATCCTTACGTCTGGGCCGATAATGGAAAAGGCAAACTGGAAAAACGAAGCGTAACCCTTGGAACACACGATGAAAATATGATGGAATATCAGATCACCGACGGCCTTGCAGAAGATGATGCAATCACCTTCCCGGAGGACGGTCTGGAAGAAGGGATGAAGACCGTAGTCAGCACCGACGGATCACTGGGACAGAGCAATCCGGCCGGCGGCGAGGATGACGGAATGGTGGATGACGGTATGCTTGACAACGACGATGGAATGGTCGACGACGGTATGACGCAGGATGAAAACGGCATGGTTGACAATACCATGGACGGCGCAGAGTACAGCGGTGAGGAAGATACAACGAACGTGATCGGCGGCGCCGACAATGGTAAGGCAGAACCGGCAGACACACAGGAAGCCGGATCAGCAGATGACGGGGAGGTGCAGCCGTGATTCTGGAATTAGAGAATATCTGTAAAGAATATATGCAGGGCAAAATCCCGGTTCCGGTTCTGAAAAACATCAACTTCTCCATGGAAGAAGGCGAGTACGTTGCGATCATGGGTCCTTCCGGTTCCGGAAAAACAACACTGATGAATATTGTCGGCTGCCTCGACCAGGCGACGAGCGGACGGCTGATCCTCGACGGACAGGACATCAGCAAATGCAGTGACAATCAGATGTCGGACATCCGCCTGCAGAAAATCGGCTTTGTCTTCCAGAACTTCCAACTCCTTGCAAGACAGAGCGCAATGGAAAATGTATGCCTGCCGTTGACGTACGCGGGCGTGCCGAAAAAAGAGAGAAGAGAGCGGGCAGCGATTGCCCTCGAGCGGGTGGGGCTCGGCGACCGTATGAGTTTCAAACCGACCCAGCTCTCCGGCGGACAGAAACAGCGTGTGGCGATTGCAAGAGCGATCGTCAACCATCCGAAAATTCTGCTGGCTGATGAGCCGACCGGAGCGCTCGACTCCCATTCCGGCGAGCAGGTCATGGAGCTGTTCCAGAGCCTGAACGATGAGGGCGTCAGCATCTTGATGATTACGCATGACGCGGAGATCGCATCGATGGCACAGCGCACCGTGGAGATCCGCGACGGAATGATGAAATCGAAGGAGGTGGCCGAAGCATGAAAAAAGGAAAAGCCGCAAAGAAAGCAGCGATTGCAGTCGTGACAGCGGTTGCCGTGGGTGGCGTAAGTGTCGGCGGCTATTATGGGATTCGCCAGGCGCAGAAGACAACCGTAAAAGTGTATCCGGTCAGTGACTTTACGAGTGGATACTGGGGAGACAGCATGAACATGGAAGGCCAGATCACCTCGACGGCTTCCCAGAACATCTATCTTTCCGACAGCCAGACCATTTCCCAGGTTCTCGTCAAAGAGGGCGATGTGGTAAATGCCGGAGACACGCTGATGACATACGATACCAGCATGATCGAGCTGGATCTGGAAACGCAGCAGTTACAGCTTGCACAGACAAAGCTGAAAATCCAGCAGAGTGAAAAAGAACTGGAAAAGCTGAAAAAGACAAAACCGGTATCGGATACGCCGCTGAATCCGGTGGAGCCGGATTTCCCGGATTTCCCGGATTTTCCAGATGAACCCATCGATCCGGATTTCCCGGACGAACCGATTCCGACCCCAGAACCGGAGCCGACGTACGAGGATGCTGTTCTGTACAGCAGTACGAATAAGCTTGTATTTGGTTCCAAACCATACAAAGGAGAAGGAACGCAGGAAGACCCATACACCTATCTCTGCGCACCGGGAACAGTCCTAACAGGCGGATTCCTGAATCAGATGGCAGGATACGCGGATGAAAAGGGAACGAAAAAAGAAGAGGACAGCGAAGGATACTGGTTTCGCCTGGAGATTCATGAGGAAAACAAAGCCGCAGAGGCGCTGGAAACCGTGTGGGAGCAGGATGGAACGAAGATTGCGAAAGTATACGAGACTTCGTATGAAGCAGTCCTGAGTCTGAAAGAATCCGAATCGGCGGATGCACCGGAAATAAAAATCACCACGCCGCTTGCCAACACAGAGGTGGCAGAGGGCGGCGAGCTGAAGCTGAAAATCGGAATCAATGAGAAGAAAGATACCGAAGAGAAGCCGGATGAGAAAGCAGACGATAAAACGGATGATAGAACCGAGAGTCCGTCCGAGGACGATGTGACACAGCCGGGTGAAGCCGGAAATGGAAGCGGTGAGGCAGACGATTCCACAGAAAACACCGAAACGGATGGCACTTACACATACGTCTGGAAACACAACGGAAAGACAATCGACGGAGATTTTAAGGATACTTACACAAAAGAAAACATCACAAAAGAGGATGCCGGAATCTATACAGTAGAAGTGACAGCGAAAAATGACAAGGGTACTTCCATGGCAGTCAGCACTGCAAATGTGGCGGTAAAAGAAGGAACGATTACCCCGACACCAAGTGTAACTCCGACCCCGAGCGTTACGCCGGGACCGAGTGTAACTCCAGAGCCGACCGTCAGCCCGGAACCAAGTACAACACCGATTCCGACCACAGAGCCGGTTCCAACAGAAACTCCGGTGCCGAGCGAGACCCCAGTTCCGACGGAAACGCCGACGCCGACTGAAGCCCCGGCAGAACCGGAAGCGGAACCGCAGAGCGAAGATGCGCCGGAAGCAGTGCAGACGACAGCAAAAACCGTATTCTACGGTGAAAAAGCATCGGTACAGTCCCTCTTTACATCATCCACAGGAAGCAGCGCAAATAACAATACTTCTTCCGGTGATGATACCCAGATGACCTACACAAAAGATGAGTTGAAAAAAGCCATCAGCGAAAAAGAAAGCCAGATCCGTAATCTGAAGCTTGATCAGAAGGAAGAGGAACTCAAAGTCAAAAATACGCAGAAATCCCTGGATTCCCAGACCGTAAAAGCGACGATCAGCGGTGTGGTAAAGAAGGTTGGAAATGCAGAAAACCCGTCCAACGACGGAAGCGCCTTTATCCAGGTCAGTGGAAACGAAGGTCTGTACGTGCGCGGCTACTTAAGCGAGACGTATCTCGATCAGGTAAAAGTCGGCGATGAACTTAACGTGACTTCCTGGTCTTCGGGTGCTTTTGCAGCGGCAACCGTAACCGAGATTTCTCCGTACCCGACAACAAGCTACATGTCGTACAGCGAGACACCAGCCTCCTTCTATCCGTTCACAGCCGTTATCCCGGAAGGCGGAGAAGGTTTTGAAAACGGTGACTGGATCGAGATTGCAATCACTGTCGGAAACGATGTAGAAAACGGCAACGGCCTGTACGTCAGCAAAGAATTCATCCGCGAGGAAAACGGACAGAAATTCGTTTATATCCGGGATGAAAATGATAAATTAAAGAAACAGAATGTGGTAACCGGAAAACTTCTGTGGGGCAGTTATTACGAAGTGAAGAGCGGTCTTTCCGAAGAGGATTACATTGCATTTCCGTACGGCAAAACCGTGGTGGAAGGCGCAGACACGAAGGAATCCAGTTCATCGGATTATTACAACAGTTAAGGAGGCGCATTATGTTAGAAAATGTAAGACTTTCCTTTCAGGGAATCTGGTCACACAAAATGCGTTCCTTCCTGACGATGCTGGGTATTATCATCGGAATTGCGTCGATCATCTCAATTGTCTCCACGATCAAGGGAACGAATGAGCAGATCAAACAGAACCTGATCGGAGCTGGAAACAACAACGTGACCGTCAGCTTAAAGCAGGGCGACGGCGATTACTGGATGGACAACGGACTGCCAAGCGGCGTGTCGAAACTGTCCGATGATCAGAAAAAGCGGATCCGCGAGCAGGATCAGGTGGAAAATGCATCGTTTTACACCGAAAGAACGTATGTGAGCGGCATCGCAAAAGGAAACACAACACTGGACAGTGCGAAGGCGCTTGGCGTGGATGAAAATTATCTGTCGACGTGCGGATATCAGATTTATCAGGGACGCGGCTTTGTGGAGAGCGATTTCTCGAAGACCCACAAAGTTGTCCTCCTCGACGATACCGCAGTGCTGACACTCTTCCCGGATGAGTCGCCGGTCGGCAAAACGATCGAGATCATGGGAGAGCCGTTCACGGTGATCGGCGTGATCAAAAAAGCCGATTCGTTCCAGCCGGTCATCAATTCCAGAGATGACTACTATACGTACAATCAGGAATCTTATCCGCTGGTGCTGATGCCGGATGTCTGCTGGCCGATCGTATTCCAGTATGATGAACCGGAAAATGCCGTTGTGATGGCAAAAACGACCGAGGATATGAGCACGGTGGGAAAGACAACAGCGGATATCATGAACGAATCCGTGACCAATACAACTGATTCTCTTTCCTATCAGGCAGAGGATCTGCTGGAGAAAGCAAAGAGTCTGCAGGAGTTAGGCCAGAGCACGAACCAGCAGCTGATCTGGATCGCGAGCATTTCGCTTCTGGTCGGCGGTATCGGTGTTATGAATATTATGCTGGTATCTGTAACGGAACGTACAAGCGAGATCGGCCTGAAAAAGGCGATCGGAGCAAGAAAACGCAGAATTCTGTTCCAGTTCCTGACCGAGGCGGCGGTGCTCACCAGCATCGGCGGACTGCTCGGCGTGCTGGGCGGCATTATCATGGCACAGGTGATTTCGAGGGTATCGCAGACGCCTGTGGCGATCAGTATTCCGGCAATCATTTTCTCCGTGGTCTTCTCCATGGTGATCGGTATCGTATTCGGACTGCTGCCGTCGGTAAAAGCAGCGAACCTGAATCCGATCGATGCGCTGCGAAGAGAATAGAACAAAAAAGAGTTGAAAAATCCGTGCGGGTACAGCGTAGGTGCTGGATCCGTGCGGATTTTTTGTGCGGCGTGTGCGGATGAAACTTAAGATCTTTACTTTTTGCGGAAAGTCGGTTATACTGGAAAATAAGCGCAATTTGCGGCGCAGCAAAGAGGCATTCGAGTTTCGGATTCGGTATGTTTATGAAAATATAAGAAAGATTCAAAGACATTTCACATTCGTTTATGGTATAATCAAACAAGAGTATGACCAACGAAAAGGAGTATACGCGAATGAATATTTTGTTTTTTATCACACCGAAAAGTGAAACGGCTTATCTGTATGACGACTGCTCACTTCGGCAGGCCATCGAGAAGATCGAATATCATAAATACACGGCGGTTCCGGTACTGAACAAAAAGGGCTGCTATGTGGGAACACTGACGGAAGGAGATCTGCTCCGCATCATAAAAGAACGGTATCTGCTGAATTACCATGAAGCAGAGGATATCCCGCTCTGGCAGGTTCCGAAACGGTGGAATTATGAGTCCGTCAACATCAACAGCAACATCGAGGACCTGATCGAGATGTCCATGCGGCAGAATTTCGTTCCAGTTGTGGATGACGAGGGAATCTTCATCGGCATCATCCGAAGAAGAGATATCATCCAGTACTGTTATCAGAAAAGCGGCATCAAAGAAGAGGAAGAAGCCCGGCGCAGCGCGCGGAAACAAAACGCAGAACAGATGATTCTGCAGTAAAGAAGAAAATGAGGGAAACATTATGAAAAAACTGATCGATCTTATCCAGGAAGAGCTGGTAAAAGCCTTTACCGCTGCGGAGATGGACCCGTCCTATGCAAGGGTTTCCGTTTCCAACCGCCCGGATCTGTGCGAATACCAGTGCAACGGCGCAATGGCAGCTGCAAAAGCATACCACAAAGCACCGATCCAGCTGGCTGAAGCAGTTGTAGAAAAAGTGACCGATCACAGCGTGATCGGTGAAATTGAAGCCGTAAAACCGGGATTCATCAACCTGAAAATCAACCCGGAATTTCTGGCAGATTATCTTTCCAAAATGCAGAACGATGAAGAGCTTTCTGTAGAGAAAGCAAAAAATCCGAAAACCATCATCGTAGATTACGGCGGAGCAAACGTGGCAAAACCGCTTCACGTCGGCCATCTCCGTTCCGCGATCATCGGCGAGAGCATCAAGCGTATGGGACGCTTCATGGGCCACAACATGATCGGTGACGTTCATCTTGGAGACTGGGGTCTGCAGATGGGACTGATCATCACCGAGCTGCAGGAGCGCCATCCGGAGCTTGTTTATTTTGATGAGTCTTTTACGGGAGAGTACCCGGAGGAAGCACCGTTTACGATCAGCGAGCTCGAGGAGATTTATCCTTGCGCAAGCGGCAAATCGAAAGAGGACGAGGACTATAAGAAACGTGCACTCGAGGCAACGAGAGAGCTGCAGCAGGGCAGAAGAGGATATCGTGCGATCTGGAAACACATTATGAACGTTTCTGTTGCCGATCTGAAAAAGAACTATGGAAACCTCGACGTTCATTTCGATCTGTGGATGGGTGAGTCCGATGCACAGGAGTACATTCCGGACATGGTAGATTACCTGAAAGACAATGGTTATGCACATTATGACCAGGGCGCACTCGTTGTTGATGTCAAAGAAGAGACAGACACAAAAGAGATCCCGCCGTGCATGATCTTAAAATCCGATGGAGCAGCTCTGTATGATACGACAGACCTGGCAACCATCATCCAGCGTATGAAACTGTACAAGCCGGACGAGATCTGCTATCTGGCAGACAAACGTCAGGAGCTTCACTTCGTACAGTGTTTCCGCTGTGCAAGAAAAGCAAAACTGGTGAATGATGATACCGTTCTTTCCTTTATCGGCTTTGGTACCATGAACGGAAAAGACGGAAAACCGTTCAAGACCCGTGAGGGCGGCGTTATGCGTCTGGAGCGTCTGATCGGCGAGATCAACGATGAGATGTATCAGAAGATCGTGGAGAACCGCAGCGTAAAAGATACGGATGCAAGAGGAACGGCACAGATTGTCGGACTGTCTGCTATTAAATACGGTGACCTGTCCAACCAGGCATCGAAAGATTATGTATTCGATGTTGAGAGATTTACTTCCTTCGAGGGAAACACCGGTCCGTACATCCTGTACACGATCGTTCGTACAAAATCCATCCTCGGAAAATATAAAGAAGAGGGAAATGAACTGAAGAAAGGCGCACTTCTGGCACCGAAGAGCGACAGCGAGAAAGCTCTGATGCTTTCCGTATCCCGTTTCAACGGCGTTGTGGAGAACGCATTCGAGGAGAAAGCACCGCATAAGATCTGTGCTTATATCTACGAGCTTGCAAACGAGTTCAACCATTTCTACCACGAGACCAAGATCTTAAGTGAGCAGGATGAGGCAAGAAAAGCATCTTACCTGGCACTGCTGGATCTTGTCCGCGAGGTACTTGAGACCTGCATCGACCTGCTGGGATTCTCGGCACCGGAACGGATGTAAGATTCGTCAAGAGGGAAAAAATAGATAAAAAACAGGCGATTTTTTTGGCAGCCGTCGGCTTCTGTAGTTCTTGCGGAAACGGCGGCTGTTGTGTTATACTTACATCACGATTTTTCATCCGCTTGGACATTCGTCCTGAAAAATCGATTCTATATTACTCTATCGAAGAGCCATTCGGCTCAATTTATATCCATGTACAAAAACAGAATATCGGACTGACAAACACTTTGACGTAAAAAGAGGAGGCGGGATCATTGGAAAAGTAGAACTTCCGGGAGGGAAGTATCGCCTGCTGTCAGTGCTCGGAAGAGGGGCAACGTCTGTCGTTTATCTTGCAGAGAAAACTGGATCCGGAAAGCGGTATGCAGTCAAGGTAAGTATATGTGACAGGGAAAAACTGCGCCGGGAAGCGTTTCTTTTACAGAAGTTTTCATATCCCGGGATTCCCTGTGCGGTGGAACTTCTGGAAAGTGGGACAAAAAGCTTTCTGGTGATGGAAGCTGTAAACGGAAAATCTATCGGACAGCGTATGCGTAAGGGAGAACGGTTTTCCAGCCGGGAAATTCTGAAAACGGGAATTGCCCTGAGCGGGATTCTCTGTTATCTCCATGCACAGAACCCGCCGGTTTTCTACCGGGATCTGAAGCCGGACAACGTGATGATAACAGAGCGTGGTGAAATATACCTTGTGGATTTCGGTGCAGCCGGAACAGAAGAAACGGGTGTGGAAGTCCGTTATGGAACCCGCGGTTATGCAGCGCCGGAGCAGTATGACGGGAAGTGTGACGCCCGTTCCGATCTTTATGCACTCGGCGCACTGCTTGCGGCAATGGCGAAGCATGCGAAAAAGCGGCAGAAAAGAGGACTCTGGCGGGTGATGGAAAAGTGTATGCAGAAAAAGCCGGAGGAGCGGTATGCGTCTGCCGGAGAAGTCAAAAAGGCACTGCGGCGGCTGGAAAGAAAGCAAAAAGGCAGGAAGACTCTGCGGATCTTTGCAGTTTTTGCTTTTCTGACAGGAGGAGCGGCTGCGGTTGCCAGCAGGATGCCATGGGGGCAGTTTCCGGCGGCAGACGAATGGGAGGAGCAGGGAGATCTCTGGTTCTGCGGAAATCCGGTGGAAGAAGGCAGTCTGCCGAACTACCAGAAAGCGCGGGAAGCGTTCTTAAAGGCAGACCATCTCAGTCAGGCGGGGCGTGTGGAGCAGGAACTTGTGGAATACTGTCTGGCGGATGATGCGGCAAGGGAAAAAATGCAGATGGAGCCATTGCTGGCTGAATTTTATGATGACACGCAGCAGGAGCCGGAAAAGGAAAAACGCTGCCGCAGATATCTTGCTGTTGCAGGAATGTATTTCAGTTTTTCCGAAGAACTGGCGCGTGAAAATGACACAGACGCCATGCGGAAAGGAATCGAAGTGCTGGAAAAGGCCGCAGGCGAGAATATGGAGGGGCAGTGGGAGGCGGTTATCTGGCAGAGACTGGCGGATGCGTGCTATCTTGGCGGAAAATCCGGGGATGGGGAAAGAGAACAGGACTGGTGCCAGGAGAGTTTTCTCTATTACGAACGGCTTCTGTGCAGCAGACAGGATGGAAACCGGCGGAAAAATCTGCTCAGGGCCGCAGAGCTGGCACTTCAGTTCGACATGCAGGAAAAAGCAGAACAGTACCTCAACGAGGCCGCAGAAATTCCGGGAATGGAGGAGGATATTTTTTATCAGCAGATCAGAAAAAGATGGGAGGAAGCAGGATGAGAAAAAAGACCATATGCGCAATGATGACAGGATTCCTGGCAGTCCAGGGAATCGAAGTCCACGCGGAGACACAGCAGACGACAGGCGAGGCCGCAAGTGCGGTGGAAAGCGTGGAATTAGAAGCTGAAATCATCGAGAACAGTGATGTGACAGATGCAGACGGGAAAGCCGGACCGGAGGAACTGCTGCCGGACGAAAAGTCAGAAGAAGAACCGCCTATAGAAGAGAAACCAGAGCAGGAACCAGAGCCGCCGGAAGAGAAAACAGATCCGGCAGAGACCGGAAAGAAAGAGAAAGAAGGAGAAGAAAAAATGCTTCCCCCGACGGTAATTCCGGATCCGGAGAAAGAACCAGCGGAAAGGTGGGAAGAAGAGGAGAAAGAAATTTCGGAAGATTCAGAATCGGGGAAGCCAGGAGAATTGCCGGAGGCAGGAGATATGGGTTCCGGGGAATCGGAATCAGAGGAAGGATGTGAAGAAACAGATACAAAAGAATCAGAGACAGAAGAGTCAGATTCGGAGAGAACGGATTTTGGAGAAATGGACACAGAAAAACCAGATTATGAAGATACAGGTTCAGAAAAATCCGGAACGGAAAATTTGATGCCAGAAGATCCGGAACCGGAAAAGCCTGATATGGAAGAAACGAAGCAGGAATCTCCGTCAACCGAAAAAGAGTCAGAAAATCAAACCTCGGAAACAAAAGCACCAGAAAAAGAGGAGCCTACCGTAATGCCAGATGCCGGAAAGTCAAACACAGAAAAGCAGGAACAAACGGGGCCCGGGCAATCGTCTCCGGAGAAAGAAGAACTCAAAACAGACGAACAGCTGCCCGTTGCTGCAGCCACGCCCGAGGAGGTGACCCAAGATCCAGATGATATTCCGCTACAAACAGAAGAAAGCAGTCCTCCGCCTGCCGAAACTCCATCTAAGAGTGCCGGGGAGGAGCCATCTCAAATACGGCCGCAGATCATCGCCGATTTCGTATTATCACAGATAGCAGACGAAGATTTCGAAGCGCCGAACCCCCTGATTATCCGCCCGGCCGACACCAGCGTCGAAATAGATCCCGGTTATACCCCGGAAATTCTGCTCGAGGGAGCCGCCGACACGGCTGAAATTCTTTCCTGCATGGTAAATGGCTCCGAAGCCGAATACGAATGGAAAGAAAACAAAATCTGTCTGAAAGCCGAGAGCCTTTCCGAAGGCTACAACCGCATCACTGTAAAAGTGCGTGGCGCAGACGGCATTGTACGAACCATGAAACCGTGGGAAGTCAACGTGAAACCAAAAACTTCCACACTTGTCAGCCAAAGAACCAGCCAGAAACCAAAAGGAACCCGCCTCTTGCAGTCCTTAAGGCGCCTCTGGAACCTGATTCGTGCCATTGCCGAAATTCAGAATCAGACCACCCGCTATCTGCGTGCACTCTGCAGAAAATAGCCTGATCCGGTTTTGTTTGTATTTCTAATTTCGATATGCTAGAATAAAAGACATGTCATACGATAAAAAAGTAAAAGAGGAAATAAGAGTATGTCAGATATGATATTATTTGATCTGGACGGAACCCTGACCGATTCCGGTCCTGGAATTACAAGATGCGTACAGTATGCGCTGGCATCCTTTGGCATCGAAGAGCCGGATCTGGAAAAACTGAACTGTTACGTGGGGCCGCCGCTTCTGGAATCTTTCATGAATTTTGCAGGCCTTGGCTGCGAAGAAGCACAGCAGGCCATCACAAAATACCGGGAGCGGTACGAGGCAGAGGGCATTTTTGAAAATGAAGTATACGAGGGAATCCCGGAGGTTCTGGCGTATCTGAAAGAGAAGGGAAAAATTCTGGCGGTAGCATCGTCCAAACCGGAAAAATACGTGGAGCAGATCCTGGAGCATTTCGAAATCAGAAAGTATTTTACCGTAGTAACCGGTTCAGAAATGAACGAAACCAGAACCGATAAAGGAGAAGTCATCGCAGAGACGCTGCGCCGACTCGGAGCAGAAGACAGCCGTTCCGACGTGGTGATGGTTGGTGACAGAAGCTATGACGTAATCGGGGCAAGAGAAAACGGACTGCTCTGTGTCGGCGTATCGTATGGGTACGGCGGAAGAGAGGAACTCGAGGCAGCAGGTGCCGCAAAGGTATGTGATACACCGGAAGAACTGAAACTGCTGGCGGAGGATCCGAAAGAAGAGAAGAAAAGACGCGACCGCATCAAAAAAATGAAGCCGGAGCGTATCCCGTGGCTGACAAGAGGAGAAAGTGGAACAGGAATCTTTGCGCCGAAAGAGAAAAAAGCAGAGAATATAAAAGAAAAAAGGACAGCGAAAACAGAGCCAAAAACGGAGGAAATCGTAATTCCTATCCAGCGGAAGCTATGGCGTCTTTTAAAACCGCTTCTGACGTACGAACTGTTTCTGATCGGAGCAACCGTACTTCTGGCGCTGATCCTGATGACGTTTACGACCGGCGGTTATCTGGAAGAGCGTATGCACGCGACATCCGTTCTTGCATCAGCAATCGGCAGTCTGGCGGCGATCCCGGTTCTCTGGAAACAGTACAAAAAAGATGAAGGCATGTTCCCGAAACCGGAAAAACGGTGGAGTGCGGCAGAGGCAGCCGCCTGTATTCTGCTGGTTATGACCTTCGGCCATCTCCTGAATACTGTAATGAACGTGACCGGCTTTACCAGAATCTTTTCCGGCTATCAGGACATGGCATCAAAGATTTATGAAGGACAGAACCCGCTGCTTCTGATCCTGTCCGTCGGTGTGCTGAGCGCGGCCGCAGAGGAAATTGTTTTCCGCGGCATGATTTACCGCAGGGCAAAAGATTTCTGGGGAACCGGCTGGGGCATCGCAGCATCATGTCTGCTGTTCGGTGCATATCACGGCAATGTGACGCAGTTTGTCTATGCAGCCGTGGTAAGTGTGCTTCTGATCCTTATTTATGAGCGGTGCGGAACACTCCTTGCCCCGGTTCTTGCGCACATGGCAGAAAATATCTGGGGACTTTACCGGAGCCAGTTCGTATCCTGGATGACCCAAAAAGCGCCGGCAGGTGCATGGATGTTCATCTTTTTGGAAGCGGTAATCTGCGCCGGAACATTCTGGTATCTGTTTTTAAAGGATAAACAGGGAAAAACACAAAAATAACAGAAAAAAACCGCAGAATCCGCGAAAAAAATGCTTGTCATGAAAAAAACTCTGTGATACAATCTTACTGTTGCACAATAAGCACCCATGCGGTACCAAGGATGGTGCCTGTTTTTTGAAAAACAGGTTCCAAGGTGAAAAAACATGGGGAAGAATAAAACCATAAGGAGATAAAACAATGAGCGTAATTTCAATGAAACAGTTACTGGAAGCCGGTGTTCATTTCGGACATCAGACAAGAAGATGGAATCCTAAAATGGCTCCGTACATCTACACAGAGCGTAATGGTATCTACATCATCGACCTGCAGAAATCTGTAGGAATGGTAGATGACGCATACAAAGCTGTTGCAGACATCGCAGCAGACGGCGGCACAATCCTTTTCGTAGGAACCAAAAAACAGGCTCAGGACGCTATCGCTGTTGAGGCAGAGCGCTGCGGAATGTACTATGTAAACGAGAGATGGCTCGGCGGTATGCTGACCAACTTCAAAACCATCCAGAGCCGTATTGCAAGACTGAAAGCAATCGAGACCATGGAGCAGGATGGCACCTTCGAAGTTCTTCCGAAAAAAGAAGTCATTGAGTTAAAGAAAGAGCTTGCAAAACTGCAGAAAAACCTTGGCGGTATCAAAGAAATGAAGAGACTGCCGGACGCTATCTTCGTAGTAGATCCGAAAAAAGAGAGAATCTGCGTACAGGAAGCTCATACACTGGGAATTCCGCTGATCGGTATCTGCGATACCAACTGCGATCCGGAAGAGCTTGACTATGTAATTCCGGGTAATGACGACGCTATCCGTGCCGTAAAACTGATCGTTTCCAAAATGGCAGACGCAGTGATCGAGGCAAAACAGGGCGAGGCTGAGGAAGCTGCATACGAAGAAGCAGCAGAGACAGACGCTGAATAATTTACGCGAAGTAATGAACTGGGGGGAACTTGAAATTCAGGTTCCCTTCGGCGAATCTCACAATAGCAGACCGGCATGAAGATGCAGTCTGCTGAATCACGTATACGGAGGAATAAAACAATGGCTATTACAGCAGCAATGGTAAAAGAGTTAAGAGAAGTAAGCGGTGCTGGTATGATGGACTGCAAGAAAGCTCTTACAGCTACCGAAGGTGATATGGACAAAGCAATGGAGTTCCTGAGAGAAAAAGGACTTGCTACTGCTCAGAAAAAAGCTGGCAGAATCGCAGCTGAGGGTATCGTTATGCTGAACGTATCCGAGGATGGAAAGAAAGCTGTCGCTGTAGAAGTAAACGCTGAGACAGACTTCGTTGCAAAGAACGAGAAATTCCGTGGCTATGTAGCACAGGTTGCAGAGCAGGCTATGGATACAACTGCAGCAGACGTAGAAGGATTCCTGGCAGAGCCTTGGAAATTCGATACCAACGAGACCGTTGGCGAAGAGCTGGCTCATCAGATCGCTACCATCGGCGAGAACATGAACATCCGTCGTTTCCAGCAGGTAAAAGAGGAGAACGGTTTCGTTGCTTCTTATACTCATATGGGCGGTAAAATCGGTGTTCTGGTTGACGTTGAGACAGATGTTGTAAACGATGACCTCAAAGAGATGGCTAAAAACGTTGCAATGCAGATTGCAGCTCTTCGTCCGCAGTACACAAACCGCGACGAAGTAAGCGCTGATTACATCGCACATGAGAAAGAAATCCTCATGGCTCAGATTCAGAACGACCCGAAAGAGTCCCAGAAACCGGAAAAAGTTATCCAGGGAATGATCCAGGGCCGTATCAACAAAGAGCTCAAAGAGATCTGCCTGCTTGACCAGGTATACGTAAAAGCAGAAGACGGAAAACAGTCCGTAGCTCAGTACGTAGCACAGGTTGCTAAAGCAAACAACGCAACCGTAGCAGTAAAAGGCTTCGTTCGTTTCGAGACCGGTGAAGGAATCGAGAAGAAAGAAGAGAACTTTGCTGAGGAAGTTGCAAAACAGATGGGAAACTAATTTATCAATCGCAAGACTGGTAAAAAGCAAATTAAATAGCGTATTTAAGCGGTTTCTGCCTATTTTGACAAGTGTTATGAACTACTGTAAAATCTCACAAAATATCGTGCTATTTTGGGTACAGATTGGGTAGGGTATTGGGTAAAGAAATTTACCCAACCTCTTAACGAGGAATTTACTTGTTGTTTAAAAATAGAAAGGGAACGCTGTGAGTGTTGAGGGTGTATTGCATTTTGCAATATGCCCTCAAATTTTTTAAAAAAATAATGTTAAAGATTGGGGAATATGCTAGAATAAGAGAAATAAACAAATTAGAATTTGAGGTGGAGATATGTATGAAATACGAAAAATACATAGCAATGAAGTAATGGAAGCCCTTGCTTTAGCATTAGAAGTGTTTTTACAATTTGAAGCACCGGACTATAAACCGGAGGGAATTGAAACATTCAAGCGAGATATAGTTGAAAATGATGAATTTATTTCAAAATGTCAACAAGGTATCTGCCCTATATATGCGGCGTTTGACAAGGGTAAAATGATTGGAATTATCGGTATGTATTCAAACAGGAAGCATATCAACTTAGCATTCACAAAGAAAGAATATCATCGTCAAGGTGTAGCTACTTCAATTTTTCAGTATCTTTTAGCAGATATTTTGAAAGATGCTCCAAAGTTGCACGAGATTACTTTAAATTCGTCACCATACGGTAAGCCATTTTATCTTCATATCGGATTTAAGCCACAATCAGACGAGCAAGAAATAGACGGGATTAGGTTTACCCCTATGAAGTACACAATCTGATAAACTTCAGTTTGTAAAATTGAAAAATGTGAATTTGGAGGATAATAGGATGTTAGAATTTAGATATGATACTCAACTTTTGATTGAAGGCGAAAATCTTGATGAAGATAAAATAAATGAATATTTCACAAATAATTTTAAAGGAGATTGCTTATTGGCGGTTGGAGATGAAGAATTGATTAAAATTCATTTTCATACAAATGAGCCATGGAAAGTGTTAGAATATTGTTCTCAAATCGGAGAAATCTATGATATTGTTATTGAAGATATGGATAGACAGGCGAGAGGGTTAAAGGGGTAAATTCCATATTATTGCAGACAGTTTTTTTATTGACTGTCTGCTTTTTCTTTTTAATTATAATTGATAGTGGTACTATAAAATGGTTCATATCCATTGCGAAAAGACCATTTAGAGTGATACAGATTGATTGTAAGAATAGTAGGAGTTCCGTTGATTTGATTATGTTCTGCTTCGATTTCCGCTATTACTTCATCTGTATTCCAGTATTGATATACAATAACTTGTAGTTCGGTATCACGATTAGCCCCATTGCTGAATGACATACTGTTAAATACAAGATAATCGGGCAAGCTAATGTAATAGAGAATGCCTGCAAGCAAGACTAGAATAATAGTGGCAAATAACAATTTCTTTTTCATTTTGATATACCTCTGTTTCTGTATAGTTATAGGGATAAGTATATAGTACCTCACTATATAGTGAATTACTACATAAAGATTTATTGAATATACTTTTATGTAGAGGTGAGGCAATGAAGTATGGACATTTGGAACTTCACATAGAGGAACTGCTGAAAGAAAAAGGAATTAGTAAGAATACCATTTGTAAGGAATTGGATATACCGAGGTCTAATTTTAATCGTTATTGCAGAAATGAATTTCAGAGATTAGACGCACAACTAATCTGTAAACTGTGCAGTTACTTGGAGTGTGGAATAGAAGAACTGATAGAGTATGTGAAAGAATGAGAGCCTGTCGGATTGAAGAAAATTCGTGCAGGCTTTTGTTGTGTCAAGAAAAAGAGAAAATGTAGTGAGGTCAAGGAACAAGGCGTAGCCGATACGCCGTAGGGCAGTCCTTGACGGAACGGACACAGCCAACAGCACCATGATACAGCAGAGGACTTGAAAGGTCGGAAACCTTGCAAGTCCTCTTGTCTGTTACTGGGCGTTATGCTTTAAGTAAAGTGCTTCTTTCTCCAGTTCCTTTTCAAATGCTTTTATGTGACCGTCTTGTATTCCGTTGTCGATATGAAAGCAGTCGTCAGTCTGTGAGTAGGAGAGCATGGTAACTTTCGGTTCATAGGTTGCTGTATCAATTCCATAATAGTAAATCGTGGCGGTTGTTAATACCATGTGAATGCTTTCAAAATCTCTTGTAAAAATTGTATGCCTGTCGGAATAAAAGAAATCAGACGGGCATTCATAGAATTGGGAACTATCCTCTTTCAAAAATAGTGGCAGTATGTGCATTGCATTTCCAGCACGATTGACAAGGACATAAAAGCGTGGAATGAGGGCGGCATATTGTGTCATCATGGCGATATATATATCATCTAAATCATCAAGAAGATACTCAGAGCAGGAGTTGTTATAAAAGACATATTGCAGGGCGTTATCGTTTTGACTTGTATGTTCCATAGGCACATTTTGTCCGTAAAGCCAACGCAAATCTACATCTAAGGAGTCGGCGATCAGTTCCATTTTATCGGCTTTGGGGTTGTATTGTCCCGAAAGATAGGAACTAAACGCCCCTTTGCTGATACCTGTATCTTTGACTATATCTACTTGTTTTTTATTTTTTGCTTTCATGGCAAATTTAATCCGTTCTGCGATTGTATTCATCTGAAAACCCTCTCTTTCCATATCTCGTTATAACTTTTCATATCTTATCGTCTAAGGACACTATACCACAAGTTCAGAAAAAAGAAAATAAAAAGTTTATAAAAAACTAAACTTCCTATTGCAAAACAAATATGTCTGTGCTAATATACAATTAAGTTCAGAAATAACTGAACCACAAACGACGTCGTAATAAGAAATTGAAAATATGAGAAACTGACCTATCGGTTCAACGGGGAGAAAGGAACGTGTATGCAGATTACATTGACAAAAGAACAGGTAAAAGAAGCATTTGGAGAACTTCGTTTCATGGGTGCGGATAACTGTTACCGCTATGATAAAGACAGTAAGAAGAAAACAGAGGAAGTGGAAGCCTTAAAACTTCATCTTGGAAGCATGAAGCTTGGGAACAGCGTGGATATTCGCTTGGAAGCAACGGAACTTCCGAAGATTGAGCCTTATGCGGTGGTGGAACTGGAAGAACCAGTATATGCCCCTTATGTGCAGAGAGGAAACTTTCCTGTATTAGTGGAGAAGATTACCTGTAAGGGTATCCGCCCTGTTGCAAACAAAAATATGTAGGCGGTCAAAGTTCCTGTCCTCGTTCTGACGTACCAAACGGCAGGTTGAGGGCAGGGCAATGGCAACGCCATTGCAGATAGGAGGTATGGTAAATTTGGAAGAAAGAAGCGGAAGTTTTCTTCCAGAACTCCCCTACACTAACAGGGGAGTAATACGACAGAAAGAAGCATTAAGTGCCTTGATAGACTGGTGTCAGATAACGATTAAGGAAGTTCCGTTAGAAGCAGTTATAGAAGATGTACTGAGAATACCTTTGGAACTTATGACCGTAACGGGTTATGAAAAGGGGATTGCAGGACATGAGGTTGTGGCAATCTTCGATAATATCAAGGTGCTAAAGCCGACAGGAAATGCACAGTATCAAGGCTTTCAGATTTTAATGAGTGGGAAAGGCTGTCGCAACTATGAGAATTTTTTACAACTCAATGAGGAAACATGGTTTGATTTCTTGAACAGAGTTTGCCAGTATCATATCAATGTTCCTCGGATTGATTTGGCGATAGATGATAGAAAACCTTATTTGAGTATTCCTGATTTGATTGTACGGACAAAAGAGGGATTGCTTTCCACAAAACTAAGGGAGATAGATTTTCACGACTCGGGAGAACTGAAAGAAGAAGTGTTTCAGAGTAAAGGTGGTAGTCTTTATCTCGGCAGTTCAGCCAGCAATTTGAGATTGGTATTTTATGAAAAAGGATATGAACAGAATAAAAAATATGGAACAGAATTAGACGAAAATTGGAATAGATATGAGTTGAGATTTCGGCAGGAAATGGCAGTTAGCGTAGTACAGGAATTATTGAGATATAGAGATGTGGCAGGACTGGCAATGGAAGTATTGAACAGCAAAATACGATTTTTAGAAAAGCCGACAGACAGCATGACAACACGAAAAAGGCTTTACCCAACCTATCAAGCGTGGGCGGAACTGATGAAAGATATAGGTAAGGTTAAACTTACCATGCAACCACAGAAGAAAAGTTTACAAAAGGTGTGGGAATGGTTAGAAAAGTATGTTGCTCCGTCTTTGAAACTGTTTGCAGAGGTTGGAAAGATAGAGAAAAGGGATTATATCGGTAATCTTGTAGCAAATGGAGAAATGAATATCACACAGAAACAGTTGTATGATGATTACATAAAAGCAAGAAGATTAGAGGAAAGGGGATAATCGTATAGAAAAAGCATTATTAAATTTAAAGGAAGTAAGTGAGTATCTTGGACTTGGAGAAACAAAGACAAGAGAACTCTTGAAAAGTAGAAACTGTCCGTTTTCCATGAAGATTGGGTATCGGTGGTATGCGAACAGAAGATTATTAGACACATGGCTAGAGCAACAAGCAAAAAGTTATTGAAGTTCTGATTGAAAAGGAGGCGAACTTATAGTAGTATATGGTTAAAATCACAGAAGTTCCCTTTTTATTTATCAAAATATTTGATTGATAGAAAGGGTAGAGATTATGGGTAAAGATTTAAAAGGAAAAGAATTAGGAACAGGTTTACGTCAAAGAAAGGACGGTAGATACGAAGCAAGAGCAAAGATAAACGGAATAGACATTAACTTGTATGATGTTGATTTGAAGAAATTAAAAATATTGTTTGAAAAGGCAAAAGAAGAAGCAAGAAATAATATTGATATGAAACGTCAGAAAATAACGCTGAATGAATGGTTTGAGGAATGGTTTGCAAATTATAAAATTCCTAATATCAAGGAAACAAGCGTGTTTCCTATGCGTAGCAAATATTATAATACATTTGGAAAAGCAATAGGGAATATGAAAGTGACAGATATACGGAACTTGGATATTCAACGTGTCATTAACGATATGAATAAGCAGGGGAGAGCGTCTTCCAGTATGCGAGATGCTTTAGGCAGAGTTCGGGAGTGTTTGGAGTCTGCAAAGAATAATCGTATTATAGACATCAATCCATGTTTTGAAATCAATGTACCTTGGGAAAATAAAACAGCAGAAAGACGTTTCTTATCAATGGCAGAGCAAACAAGGTTTTTGCAGGAAGTAGAGCATAACTGGTATAAAGAGATGTTTTACATTATGTTTCTGACGGGTATGCGAATTGGGGAAGTCGGTGGTCTGAAATGGGAAGATATAGACTGGAATAAGAAATGTATTAACATTCAAAGGTCTTTATCTTGTCAATATGAAAATGGAGTAAAGACTATGCGACTAACAAAGCCTAAAACACATAATTCATACAGAAGTATTCCGTTTATGGCAGAAACAGAAGAAATTCTGTTATCTCAAAAAGAAAAACAGAACAGGCAGAAAAAAGCCTATGGAAATCGTTGGCGTTCAAGTGGAGAATTTGATAACTTGGTGTTTACCACTTCTTTAGGAAGTCCAGTTATTCGGAATGTAGCAGAAAAAGAAATTAAGAAAGTAGTAAAAGCAATCAATTTTCAAGAAGCAATAGAAGCGGTAAAGGAAAACAGAGAGCCGATAGAATTTAAAGACCTTTATCCTCATGCAATCCGACATACATTTTGTAGCAGGTGCTTTGAAAAAGGAATGGACGCTAAAGTAGTGCAAATGCTAATGGGACATCAGCATTACAGTACAACGATTGACATATATACTCATGTGACAGAAACAAAATTTGAAGAAGAAATAGCAAAGTTTGGTAGCGTGAGTGAAAAACAGAAAGTTCAGAAAAATAAAAACTCTACCCAGTGTGCATAAAAGAGTACCCAACATAGCAAAATAAGAGAAATTTGCTTTCAACGGGAATGAAAAGTTTCTACCCAAAGGGAAATTGGGTAAAATGGAAGAGCAGAATTGAGGAAAGCGTAGAAAGCCTTATAAAATGGGCATTTGAGAAAACAGTAAATAAAAGTTGGCAAAACAGATGAACGCATAATTCAACTGTGAATTTGTAAAAATAACGCAAAAATATAAAACCCTCATAAATGTGCAGAAAATACACGATTTATGAGGGTTTTTTACTGTCACAGGCAGTATCCATCGGAAATGCAGTAAGTGCCCTGAAGGATACCGTCCCCGGAGATTTCCCGGCAATGAATCTTTCGGAGATTTGTGAATTAATCCAGGAACATAAATCGAATGGTCCGGTAATGGAGATGAAACGTTAAACATAAGAAAAGAGGAACAAATTTGAAAAAACAAGACAAAAGAAACTGGCCGAAAGCAGTGATTCAGATCCTTTCTTTCCTGCTGATCCCGGGCTTGTTTGAGGCGCAGTTTTCTGCGGTTGGGACGATTATTTCCGCAGTTTATCAGGGGACGGTTTCGTGGGAACGGATCAGGTATTCGGTATGGATGGTGCTGGCGACGGTTCCGGCGGTGATTATTGTGGGACGGTTTTTCTGCGGATATTTCTGCAGCTTCGGGGCTGTGCAGGATTTTCTGTGGTTTGCAGGAAATAAGCTGAAAAAGCGGTTTCGAAAAGCAGGTGCGAAAAACCTGCATTCAAATTCAAAGAAGAGTGGAAGAAATGTTCCAACAGGCTGGATCAAATATGGTGTGCTCCTGTTCTGGGCAGTCTTCGTATGGAGCGGTATGATAAAATGGAACATCGCAGGGCCGTGGCAGGTGTTTGGACAGTACAGTTCCATCGGACACTGGCCGGGTGTGAAGCCGATGTTTTCGATTGGCGGTGCGCTGATTCTGGTGATTTTCGTCGGATCCGTCTTAATCCAGCGCTTTTTCTGCCGGTATCTCTGTCCCATGGGAGCCATCTACAGCCTGATTTCCAGATGTACGCTGTTAAAAATTGTAAAACCGCGGAGCAAATGCGGAAGCTGCCGTCTCTGTACTGCAAAATGTACCATGGGAATTGATCTGACAGAAAAAGAGCAGACGGCAGGCGGCGAGTGTATTGGATGCGGGGTATGTATAAACGGATGTCTGAAGAACAATGCACACTGGAAGTACCGATACAGCGTGTGGATCGGTGTCGGGGTGACCTGCCTTACGATTGCAGCGTCACAGTTCCTGATCCGGAGCGAGAGCGGTTCCGTTGGTAAGACAGCAGGTGATGCGGCCATTGATACGGCAGAACAGAATCTGGACAGCAGATTCCAGGACGGCACTTATTCCGGAAGTGGAGAAGGCTACCGCGGAACCGTGACCGTTTCCGTAAAAGTGGAACAGGGAACGATAACCGGACTGACGATAGAGAACGCCGAGGATGATCAGACATATCTGGACAGAGCAAAGTCAGGAATCTTTTCGGAAATCATGAAAAAACAGAGTGCCGAGGAGATAGATACCGTTTCCGGCGCCACCTACAGCAGTAAAGGGTTGATTGAGGCCACTCAAAATGCGTTAAAAGAAGCCGCCGGAGATGAGAATACTGTACAGGAAAATACAGCATCTGAATCGACGGATACAACGGAAGAAAAACAGGCATTCCTGGACGCCGGCCGTTTCCACGACCTGAAAGACGGCATCTGCACGGGTACCGCCGATGCCTTCCGCGGGGATGTCGAAGTGCAGGTAACGGTAGAAAACCAGAAAGTGACCGACATCTCCATCCTTTCCTACTGCGACACCGAGGAATACTTTTTCCGTGCAGCGCCTTACGTGATAGGGCAGATGAAAGAAGAACAGAGCCTTAACATCGACGCCTTGAGCGGTGCCACCTACAGCAGCAACGGTATCATTCACGCCACCGCCAATGCACTCGAAATCCCGGAAGACGAATATGCACCGCGTCCTGGCCGGGATCTGGCACATAAGCAGAAAGAGCACGGTCATATTGTAAAACATACGATCGAGAGCCAGGAGCAGTATGAAGAAAAAGTAAAAGAATACGAAGACGCACAGAATTAAAAAACAAAAATAATCTCAAAATAAGCACTGTAAATACATTCATCTGTATTTGCAGTGCTTTTCTGCTGTAACAGAACCCCGCCCGACTGCATCAAAAATATAAAAAATTTAACAATCATTTGATATAGACCTTATAGGAACAGGATAGCAGTTAAAATACAAATGTGCTACGATCGTGATTGTAGTAAAAAATATTCTGAAAGAAATGGCAGGAACAGTAAAAATACAGCGGTTAGGCTGGAGTCTGGAATGGATGCAGCGCATATCTGAAAAAGGAAACGAAAACCTGGGACAGCTGGGATATACGGATCATTCGCAGAAACACTGTATGCAGGTTGCCCATCATGCAGAGTACGGTACACTTCTTGCAAATGAACTTTTAAAAGAAACGGATATGACGTTGGAAGACAGAGTAACCATCGTTCCTCGGTTCTGCAGTTATTGCAGCTGTAAAACTGGCAGGCGGAACGATCAACGTGGCGGTTGCATGCCTGGCGATTTTATTTGCACTGGGATTTGTTTTCCTGAAAATTGCAGATCGGCAGCCGATGGCGGGGGAGAGATAAAACAGAACATAGCATAAAAAATCTCAAAGCAGGAGAGAAATCCGCTTTGAGATTTTTTGCGTTTCACTCCGGGGTTCCGCAATGAGAGGTTTTGTGGTACAATAAGCAGTGAGTCGGGCCGCAGGGGATGAGGGGGCCTGAAAAATATGAATCATACAGACAGGATGAAACAAAATGGAAAAAACCAAAAAACTGGCGGTAGGCATTTTAGCGCATGTCGATGCGGGAAAGACGACGCTGGCAGAGGGAATTTTATATAAAACAGGCCAGATCCGGAAAGCCGGAAGAGTGGATCACAAGGACGCCTTTCTGGACACGGAGGAACTGGAAAAAGCAAGGGGTATCACGATCTTTTCCAAACAGGCCGTGCTGAAGCTGAACGAGACGGAGGTCACACTCCTTGACACGCCGGGCCATGTGGATTTCTCGGCGGAGATGGAGCGCACTTTACAGGTCATGGACTATGCGGTTCTTCTGATCAGCGGTGCGAACGGCGTGCAGGGTCATGTGGAAACCCTGTGGCGGCTGCTCGCGCGGTATGAGATCCCGGTCTTTCTCTTTATCAACAAGATGGATCAGCCGGGCACGGATGCGGAAAAACTGCTGGAAGAACTGCAGAGCCGTCTCTCAGAGCACTGCCTGAATTTCTCGCAGGATCTCCAGAACGCAGAATTGCTGGAAGAACTCGCCATGTGTGATGAGGACGTGCTGGAGCAGTATCTGGAAACGGGAAGCGTGGAAGAAGACCAGATCCGCACGATGATCGCAGAGCGGAAGGTTTTTCCGTGCTGCTTTGGCTCTGCACTCAAGATGGAGGGCGTGACGGAATTTCTGAAAATTCTGGACCGGTTTACAAAAACGCCGGAGTACGGCGGGGATTTTGGTGCGCGCGTTTTTAAGATTTCAAGGGACACGGCAGGAAACCGTCTGACGCATCTGAAAATCACGGGCGGCGTGCTGAAGGTGAAGCAGATGCTCGGCGAAGAAAAGGCAGACCAGATCCGTATTTATTCCGGTGCGGGCTATACGATGGTACAGGAAGCACCGGCGGGGACGATCTGTGCCGTAACGGGACTGAACAGCACTTTCTCCGGTCAGGGCATCGGCAACGAAACCGAGGCGGAAAAACCGGTGCTGGAGCCGGTGCTGACGTACCGCATCGAGCTTCCGCCGGACTGCGATGTCCATCAGATGCTTGGAAAACTGCGCCAGTTAGAAGAAGAAATCCCGGAGCTCCACATTGTCTGGAATGAGCGCCTCGCGGAAATCCATGCGCAGGTCATGGGTGAGGTGCAGATCGAGATCTTAAAGAGTCTGATCCACGAGCGTTTCGGCGAATGGGTGGAATTCGGAGCCGGAAATATTGTATACAAAGAGACGATCCGCAGTACCGTGGAGGGTGTCGGCCATTTCGAGCCGCTGCGCCATTATGCGGAAGTTCATTTGCTGCTGGAGCCGGCAGAACCGGGCAGCGGACTGCAGATTGGAACCGTCTGCAGCGAGGACACCCTGGACCGCAACTGGCAGCGTCTGATCCTCACACATCTGCTGGAGCGGAAGCATCCCGGCGTGCTGACCGGGTCGGAGATTACCGATATGAAAATCACGCTGGTCAAGGGCCGTGCGCACATTAAGCACACCGAGGGCGGCGACTTCCGCCAGGCGACGTATCGTGCGGTGCGGCAGGGGCTGAAAAAAGCAGAATCCGTTCTGCTGGAGCCGGTCTATGCGTTCCGTCTGGAAATTCCGTCGGAATCGACGGGACGGGCGCTGAACGATATCCAGCGGATGTACGGCAGCTTTGAACCGCCGGAAATGGAAGGCGATATGACAGTGATCACCGGAACCGCACCGGTTGTGACGATGCAGGATTATCAGAAAGAAGTGACTGCTTACAGCCGGGGACGCGGAAGAGTGTTCTGTACCTTAAAAGGATATGAGCCGTGTCACAACGCGGAGGAAGTGATTGCCTCCATCGGCTACGATTCCGAGGCGGATGTGGAAAATCCGACGGGTTCTGTGTTCTGTGCCCACGGGGCAGGCTTTGTCGTTCCATGGAATGAAGTGGAAGACCATATGCATCTGGAATACACGCTGGAAAATCCGGAAGAAGAAAGCGATTCAGCCGAATCTGCGGCAGACCGGAGCGGCGGAGCATCCTCTGTGCAGAAAGCAAAAAAAGCATCTGACCGCGTGCCGATGGCAGCTTCCCTGCAGGAGGCAGAGGAGCTGGAAGAAATCTTTACGAGGACATACGGCAAAGTGGAGCGGAAGCGCGCCGGTTTCGAGCGGCGGACACGTCCGGTCACCTCGTCATCCGGCATCGGGGATCCCAAATATGCAAAATCAAACCGCCCGAAGGAGCCGCAGGAGGAATATCTGCTGGTGGACGGCTATAACGTTATTTTTGCATGGGATGATTTAAATGAGCTGGCGAAGTATAATATTGAGAGCGCCAGAGGAAAACTGATGGACATCCTGTCAAATTATCAGGGATATAAAAAAATGACGCTGATTCTTGTCTTTGATGCCTACAAAGTAAAAGGCAACCAGGGTGAGGTCGGCATGTACCATAATATTCATGTCGTTTATACGAAAGAGGCGGAGACGGCTGACCAGTACATCGAGAAAACGGTTCACAGGATCGGCCACAACGGCAACGTAACGGTGGCTTCCTCGGACGGTCTCGAGCAGATCATCATTATGGGAGCGGGCGCGCATCGTCTCTCCGCACGGGATCTGCGCACAGAGATTGAACATACAAACGGCCAGATCCGGGAAAACTATCTGGAGAAAGAACAGAAAACGAAGTCGTACCTGCTGGAGAACGCCTCCGGAGAACTGGGAGACTTTTTAAAAGAGCTGGAAGAAGAGCGAAAAAAAGAGAGTAAAAAGAGCAAAGGAAAGGCTTAAGATGAATTACGCAATCATACTATCGGGGGGAATCGGAACGAGAATGCAGATGGGGGATTTTCCGAAGCAGTATCTGGAAGTGGAAAAGAAACCGATTCTGCTGTATACGCTGGAGCAGTTTCAGAAAAGCAGTGCCGTTGAGAAAATCGTCATCGTGGCGGCAGATGCCTGGAGAGAGAAGATCCGCGGATGGATGGAAGAAGACGGGATTACGAAATTTCTCGCCTTTGCGGATGCCGGGGATACGCGGCAGGAATCCATTCATAATGGCCTTACCGTCTGCATGGAGGATTCCGTATCGGAGAACGACGGTGTGATCATCCACGACGGCGTGCGGCCTCTGGTGAGCGGACAGCTGATTGGCGACTGCCTTGCGGCGCTTGCCGATCATGAGGGCTGTATGCCGGTGCTGCCGATGAAGGACACGATCTATCAGAGCAGCGACGGAACGAAAATTGACCATCTGCTGGAGCGCAGCACGCTGTTTGCCGGTCAGGCGCCGGAAGCCTTCCGGCTGCATCCGTACGCGAAGATCAACCGGGAAGCATCGAAAGAGGAGCTGTCCCTCACAAGGGGAACGAGTGAAATTGCCTACCGCCATGGAATGGATGTGGCGATGATCCCAGGGGATGAGCGGAACTTTAAGATTACAACAAGGAGCGACCTGGAGCGTTTCTGTACGATTGTGGAAGGAGAAACGAAATGAGAGCATACGAGCTGCATGGAGTCAATGATTTAAGAAGGGAAGACATCGAAAAACCGGAAATCCCATCCGGCTGGGTTCTGGTGCAGGTAAAGGCATCAGGAATCTGCAGCTCCGATATTCCGCGGATTTTCACAAACGGAACATACCATTTTCCAACGATTCCGGGTCACGAGTTTTCAGGCGTGGTTGCCGCATACGGCGAGGGTGTGCCGGAAGAGCGAGTTGGAAAACGGGTCGGCATTTTCCCGCTGATCCCATGCCGCACCTGCCCGCAGTGCCGGCAGAAAAAATATGAGATGTGCGAACACTACGATTACCTCGGCTCGCGCCGGGACGGCGGCTTTGCGGAATACGTGGCCGTGCCGGACTGGAACCTGATGGAGCTGCCGGAAAACGTCAGCTTCCGCGAGGCAGCAATGCTGGAGCCGCTCTCTGTGGCGCTTCATGCGGTGAAACGAAGCGGTGTGAAGCCGGGCGATACCGCAGCAGTGATCGGAACGGGCATGATCGGTTTTGCAGCGGCAGCGTGGGCGAAAGCGCTCGGCGCCGAAACCGTTTTTGTGATTGGACGGGGCGAAGCAAAACGTGCGATCGCAGAACAGATCCCGGGCATCTCATATGTGACGGAAGAGGAGAGTAAAGCGATTCAGGCGGATGTTGTAGTAGAAGCGGTCGGAACGCCGCAGGCCGTTTCCGGTGCAGTTCTTCTTGCAAGACCGGGCGGAAGCATCGTGCTGATGGGAAATCCATCGGGCGATCTTGCGATGGAAAAGAACGTGTACTGGCGCATCCTGCGCAAACAGCTGAACCTGATGGGAACGTGGAATTCTTCTTATGAAAAAGATGAAGCCTGCGACTGGACGGAGGCACTCGATGCGCTTTCGAAGAAGAAAATCCCGGCACAGGCGCTGATCACGCACTGTTTCCCGTCCGAAAAGCTGATGGACGGACTGGAACTGATGAAAAATCATAAAGAGCCATACTGCAAAGTAATGGTTTCATGGGAGTAGAAAAATATGAGAAAAAGTCAGATATCGGCATCCATGATGTGCTCAAACCTTGTGGATCTGCAGGCGACGATCGATGTATTTGAAAAAGAAAAAGTCGAATATCTCCATATTGATGTGATGGACGGCGAGTTCGTTCCGAACTTCGGCCTTGGCGTCGACTACATCCGCGGACTGCGGGAACTGACGAGTATTCCGCTCGATCTTCATCTGATGATTAAAGACCCGGAGTACAAGCTGCCGTGGATCGGCATTTACAAAGAGGACATCGTGACGATTCATTATGAGAGCACTTTCCAGGTGCAGCGCGCGCTCGATTACCTCGTGCCGTACGGCTGCAAGCGGTTCCTCGCGATCAACCCGGCGACACCGATCGGGCAGATCGAGGAAGTGCTTGATTATATCGACGGCGTCAATCTTCTGATGGTGAATCCGGGCTTTGCCGGACAGAAAATTGTGCCGAGTACGCTGCGCAAGGCGGAAAAGCTGCAGAAATTTCTGCAGGAGATGCACCGGGAGGACATCATTTTAGAAGTGGACGGAAACATTACGAAGGAGCACGGCGCGACGCTGCGTTCCTTTGGAGCCAGCATTTTTGTGGCGGGAACTTCGAGCATTTTCTGCACCAATGTATCGCACTTCGGAGAAAAAATCCGGGAATTCCGGAAAGCAGTGGAATAAGAAAAAGAACTGCCTTCCCGGGATGCACGGTTTGAAAAACAGACGAATACTGTAAAGTGAGAAATGACGGAGCGTGTCATATGGTAGAATTGCTTCTGCTTGCTGCGGCGCTCTCAGCCGATAACTTTGCAGTAAGCATCGGATATGGAAGCAGCAATACGAGAATTTCACCCGGCATGACGGCGCTGCTGAATCTGTTTTGCAGTGCTGCCCTGGTTGCTTCCGCGCAGTTTGGAAAAAGATTTCTGCAGTCCGCAGGACCGGAATGGGGAACCAGAGTGGGTGCGGGCTGCTTTTTTCTTATGGGAACGCTGAAAATTTTCGAAGAACTGAGAAAACGCAGAAGAAAAAAGCAGGGAAAACCAGAAGCAAGACTGGAACATCTGGAAAAACAGCTCCACCCACTGGAATTTGGCCTGCTGGCGGTTTCGATGTCGGTGGATGGAATTGTCTCCGGCGTCTTTGCCGCGGATCTTCCGGTGACAGGAGGACAGATCTTTTTTGCCTCCTTCGCGGTCGGAATGGCGGCGATGTATGCCGGAACTGCCATCGGAAAAAAGACGGGGCAGAAAAACGGCGGAAACGGAGCACTGTTCGGAGGAATTCTGTTCTATTTACTGGCGTTTTTAAAGCTCACATAGAATTACATGTAAGAAAGAAAAACCAGCAGATCCCGGCGTAAAATTGACAAGCCCGTGCAGATATGCTATAAAAGTAGGAGGTTTGCTGCTGGAAAATTTAAAAAACAGATGCAGCAGACAAAGTAAGAGAGGAAAATACATGATTTCAGTAGTAATCCCTTCGTACAACGGTGCAGAAACACTGTTTCAGGCAATCGACTCAGTCCTTTGCCAGACAACAAAAACCCCGCTGGAAATCCTGGTGATCGACGACCATTCCACGGACGATACGATGGAAAAGATGGGGCGTTACGGAGAAAATGACCGGGTACGGTATATCCGGAATGAGACAAACAAAGGAGCATCCGCATCCAGAAACCGCGGTGTACAGCTCGCAAAGGGCGATTACATTGCCTTTCTGGACGCGGATGATTACTGGGATCCCGAAAAACTGGAAAAGCAGGAAAAAGCCCTTGCAAAGACCGGTGATGTGCTCTGCTGTACGGGTCGGGAGCTGATTTACGATCAGGAACCGGAAAAGCAGAAGATTTTTTCTGTCCCGGAGCGGATCACCTACAAAATGCTACTGCGCGGCAACGTGATCGGCTGCTCGTCGGTACTGGCCAAAAGAAGCGTTCTGCTGGAATTCCCGATGGAAAAGGACGAGTGCCACGAGGATTATCTGGACTGGCTGCGGATCCTGAAAAAATACGGGACAGCCTGCGGTGTGGATGAGCCTTTGCTGAAATACCGGCTGTCCAGCACAGGAAAATCGGGGAATAAACTGCATTCTGCAGGAATGACTTACCGTGTTTACCGCGAGCTGGGAATGGGAACGTTCCGCTCCCTGTACTGTTTTGCGTGCTATGCCGTAAACGGTGTGCGGAAGTATTACGGTAAGGGCAAAAAGAGAGGAAGAGATTGATGAACTATAAAAACAGGGAACAGTACAAACATCTGATGCGTGTCCTGGCGGTCGCGGCGATTGTGCTTCTGGAATGCGCTGTTTTTTCTGTGTTCTGGGACAGATACTATGCGAGCCACCTGTGGCTGGAGCCGTTCTGGGATAAGGGAAATCAGATTATCGTCGTGATCTACGGCATTTTTCTTCTGGTTTTCATGTACATTTACGGCGGCATGAAGATCGGCTACATGAAGGGAAGCAGCATCATCTATTCCCAGATGATGACGGCATTCTGTGCCAATGCGCTGATGTATCTGCAGATTATCCTGCTGTGGCGCCACCTGCCGTACATTCTGCCGATGGTCGGCATGACACTCGTGGACTTTGCGCTGGCAGGCATTGTATCCTGGCTTTTTGAGAAGACGTTTGCGCGTCTCTTTCCGCCAAGAGAGGTGCTTCTGATTTACGGTGAATACCCGATGGAAAGCCTGGAGCTGAAGATGAACCAGCGGCCGGACAAGTATATTGTAGCACATAAGGTGAGCGTGGAAGTGGGAGAGAAAGAGCTCTGCCGCCAGATTGACGCATACGGTCAGGAGGGCGTGATCCTGGGCGATCTTCATTCGGAGCTGCGCAACCGTCTGCTGAAATATTGCTATGCGAAAGAAATCCGTGTCTATCTGACGCCGAAGCTGTCGGATATTATGGTACGGAAAGCGGAAGCGCTCCATATTTTCGATACACCGCTTCTGCTCGCGCGAAACAGTGGTCTTTCGTTTGATCAGAGATTCTGCAAGCGCCTGCTGGATCTGCTCGTATCGACGATTCTTCTTGTGATCACGTCGCCGATTATGCTGATCGCAGCGCTCTGCATCAAGCTGTATGACCATGGCCCAGTGTTCTTTAAACAGAAACGTCTCACGATCGGCGGAAAAAAATTCTATGTCTACAAATTCCGAAGCATGATCGTGGATGCCGAAAAAGACGGCGTAGCCCGTCTGGCAACGAAGAACGACAGCCGCATTACGCCGGTCGGAAAGGTGATCCGCGCGACGAGAATTGATGAGCTGCCGCAGCTTCTGAACATTTTCAAGGGCGATATGAGCGTCGTCGGACCGCGCCCGGAGCGGCCGGAGATTGCAAAGGAATATGAGGAATCGATTCCGGAGTTTGCTTACCGTCTGAAAGTAAAGGCAGGCCTTACCGGCTACGCCCAGATTTACGGAAAGTACAACACGACCGCATACGACAAGTTGAAGCTGGATCTGATGTACATAGAGAGCTATTCGATTTTAGAGGATCTGAAGCTGATTCTTGCAACCTTTAAGATTGTCTTCACAAAGGAGAGCACAGAAGGGCTCGAGGAAGGACAGACGATCAGCCTGAACGCGAAGGAAGAGGAGAAAAAAGATGTTTAATACCGAGGACGAAATTCTGCGCCGGCTGCAGGAAAAAAATCTGGAAATGGCCGTTATGTTTTACCACTGGTGCCAGAGAAATCATCTGACCTGTTATCTCTGCGGCGGCGGCTGTATCGGTGCAATCCGCCACGGCGGCTTTATTCCGTGGGACGATGATCTCGACTTTTTCATGCCGCGGAAAGATTACGAGAAGTTCCTGAAAATCTGGGATACGCAGGAGGAGAGTAAAATCTACAAGCTCGAGTACCCGAAAGAGGGCTTCTGCAATGCGCACACGTTTGCGAACATCCGCGACAGCCGCACCACGCAGGTGAAAAAGGAGCAGGTCGATATGGATCTCTGCCACGGCGTTGCGCTTGATATTCTCCCGATCGAGGGCTATGCACCGGGAAACCTTGCGCGGAAATGGCAGGTGATCGAGGGAAAGATTTTCCAGCTCTTCTGCACGCAGGTTATTCCGACCAAAGAACGCCACGGCGCGTTTATGCATTACCTGGGAACGATTCTGCTGGCGCTGGCTCCGACGCAGAAGATGCGGTACCGGATCTGGAAGCAGGCAGAGAACTATATTACAAAATTTGATATCGACAGCCCACGGGTGGACGGCATCACCGAGATGTGCGCACCGCAGGCGATTCTCCGGAAATATCCGAAAAAGATTTTTGCATCGGCGATTGAGGTTCCGTTCGAGAATGAGTGCCTGCCGATTCCGGTCGGATATGACACATATCTGCGCATGGCGTTCGGCAATTATATGAAACTGCCGCCGAAAGAACAGCAGAAAGGGCACCACGATGCGGCGTTTCTGGATCTCGATCATCCGTATGAGCAGTATAAGGGGATACACTACTGCTGTAAGAAATAAAGAAAGAGGATAAAACAATGCCGGAAATTTCAATCATTACCCCGGTGTATCAGGCAGAAAAATTTTTAAAAAAATGTGTGGATTCCATTCTCTCCCAGTCTTTTACGGACTGGGAGCTGCTTCTTGTAGATGATGGAAGCACCGACAAGAGCAGTGAAATCTGCCGGACATACGCAGAACAGGATGCGCGGATCCGTTATCACCAAAAAGAGAACGGCGGCGTCAGTTCGGCGCGGAATGCGGGCGTTGCGCTTGCAGAGGGGCGTTATATCACGTTTGTGGACAGCGACGATTTCGCAGCGGAGGATCTTCTGGAAACACTGTATCGTCTGGCGGAAAAATATGATGCCGAAATGAGTATCTGCCGCGGATACGATCTCTATGAAGGAAGGCCGGTGCCGGATCTGAAACAGGAGGGAATCGAATCTGTGACCGACAGCGAGGAGGGACTGCGCCAGGTGATGAAGGCGCGCGTGTTCGGCGTGATGCCGTGGGGCAAGCTGTATCGGAGAGAGATTTTCGAGGGCGTTGTCTATCCGGAGAAAACAATCGCCGAGGATGCATACGTCATCGTTCCGTTAATGGAGCACTGCCGGAAGGTGGCCTTTTCCACAGCACAGAAATACTATTATGTGCACCGGCGCGAAAGCCTCACGACAAGCGGTTTTCGCTGGTCAGATCTGGGTTCGGTGGAAGTATGGGATCATAATCAGAATGTCGTGGAAGAACGCCACCCGGCGCTGAAAAAAGAAGCAGGTGTGCGCTGCTGCTGGGCGCGGTTTTTCGTGCTGGACAAGCTGATGCTGTTGGAAACCATGGACGCGGAGAAAAAGGCGCTTGCGAAGAGGCTGGCAAAAGAGCTTAAAAAGCATCCGCTTCTGGTACTGGAAGGCGATCACTTCACGAATGGGCGGAAAATCGCCTATCTGACCCTGTTTCTGGGAACCGGAATTTACCGGCAGTGCGTTCGTGCACTGTTCAGGAAAAGAAATTTATAAAAAATGCGGCAGAAACGAATGAGATTTTCGTTTCTGCCGCATTTTTATATGGATTTTTCTAGCTTTCTTTTTCGGAAAGCAGAACACCGTTTTTATCAAACACATACGTTGTTCCGTCAATTTTTTTCGTCCCGGTGACGCATCCGCCCCAGCTCTGGAAATAATATGTTTTTCCATCAATTTCTGCCCAGCCGGTCTGCATGGAAGCATCATCGTTGAAGTAATACCAGTTGTTTTTATAATAGAACCACTGCGATTTTCTCGCACCGCCCCAGCTGTAGGTAAAGTACCAGACACCGTCCCGGATCACCCATTGGTTTGCCGGCATGACGCCGTTTTCATCAACAAAATAAAGATTGTTATCATACGTAAAGGCTTCATCCGTTTTCCGTGTACAGTCCTCATTAATATAATAGTATTTATTCTGAAGCAGCAGCCAGCCTTCGTGTGCGGCACCGCCCCAGCTTCTGAGATAATAATAGTTTCCATCCCATTTCAGCCACTGGTTCTGATACATTTTTCCGCTCTTATTTACAAAGTAGAGATTGTTGTCATACAGGAAACTTTCGTTCTGCTTCAGGGAACCGTCCGCATTCATAAAATACCAGGCGCCATCGATCTGATACCAGCCATTGGTTACGCAGGAATATTTCTGTACATAATACCAGGCACCGTCATGGTACAGCCAGGTGCTGCCGGAAATACCGCCCCAGGAAAGAAATTTGACGCGGTAACCGTTTAAGGTAAGTGTCGTATTGCGTGCGGCACCTCCCCATGTGTAAAAATAGTACATCGTTTTGGTCTCCGGATCAGCGTGCCATCCGGACGAATACATAATACCGGTATCCTTGGCGAGATAGTACCAGTTGTTGCTGATAAACTGCCATCCGGTCTGCATCTCACCGCTGCCGGAAAAATAATAGTAATCTCCATCAAGCAGAAGCCAGCCTGTTGCCATAACGCCGTCCGCGCCGAGGTAATACGTTTTGTGGTCGAGGGTGAGCCAGCCGGTATACGGTGTTTCATCATCGTTGTAGTAATACCATTTTCCATCCCGTTTTACCCAGCCGATGACGTGGCGTTCGTTTGTGATCACGCCGTTTTCATCGGAGGTATATTCGATGCCCGTTTCTGTGTCGCGCCAGGAAGTGGAGCATACGAGAAGATGGCTGCTGTCTGCATAATATTTCTGTCCGCCGCGGGTGAAAAATCCGCTGTACGGGATGCCGTCATGATAAGCAACGAGCTTGGAAGAACGGCCGCGGTAAATTTCATAGGTATCATCCACGTTGGAAGTGACCGCGGAACCGGAAAAGTCAGCAATGACTGCCGGAAGATCGCCGGAATATTCTGTCGTGGAAAATACGCGCAGCCCCAGAGAGGTCAGGGTCTCGACGGTATCGTTATCCATAATACGGAAGTCACCGGTCTGGATAAAATATTCCGGGTTGACGGCAGCAAGATAGTCTGCATCGACAGCATTCGGATATCCGTGATGATTGGAAGTCATCAGATCAATGCTGTACAGCCCGTAGTTCGAAACAATCCGGCTGGCATCGCCCTCGACGTCGTCGATATCGCTCGTCAGAAAAGCGCGGTGGTCGTTTGCGGAGGCAATTACACCAAGACAGAACTGGTTGGCGTCCTCTTTTGGACTTGTGAGATAATCTTCCTCGTAGTTGACAATCTGGATCTGGAAATTTCCAAAAGCAAAATCAGGAGATCCTTCTTCTGCGGAGGCGGCACCGGGATTCAGATGCTGGATCAGGGTCACGCCTTCAGTCTCTTCTGCAGCAGTAAGAAGCTGGTCGTAGACATAAAGATTGTCCCAGAGACGCGCAGTATTATAGATATAACTGTCATCATACGGGAGCAGATAAACCCGGTCGGGGGAATACAGCCGCACGATGGTATCGCCGGTTCCAATATGGTCGCTGTGCGGATGTGTTGCAACATAAAACTGCAGATTATCGGAGGTGACACCGAGGGAGTCCAGGTAGGAGAGTACCTCATCGTCGTAGCCGGTCGACGTTGTGATGCCGCTGCGCAGCGGATAACGCGGATCAGATCCGTCAGGGTAATCCCAGTCCTCGCCGGAGTCTACCATGCCGAAAATTTTCTGGCCATTATCGTCTACACTTTCCAGAACGATGGCATTGGAGCCGCTGCCGAGTGTCAGAATGTGAATTTTTGCTGTAGTATCAGCCGCATGTGTGTTTTCCGGGGTGAGAAAAAGAAAAGCAGCGGCAAGGGATGCAGCGCCGATGGAAAACACGGATCTGCGGGTATGCCGGGAAAAAGGCATATCAATGGCTCCTTTCGTAACATATATCATTAAAACAAAAAGTAAAACAGCCGGGTGGAAAATAAGCGCTCAACATCACAATTATACAAAATTTCAGGGAAAAGTCAATGTTTATTAGAATTTCGATTACTTGACGCAGACAGGGCATCATGTTAGAATGAGTGGGATTGGGAATGTAAGGAAAAGAAAGGAACCAAACATGATTACCTTATTAAAAATGCCGGCACTGTTTCTGGGAATGCTCGCAGTGTTCTGCTGCCTGGGTTCTTTTTTTATCAGAGAAAACAGGTATGAGAGCGGACATCTGGGTGAAACTGTGCTGTTTGGCTTTATTGCATATTACTTCTTATTTGAACTGATTTCTGTGCCGATGATGGTGCTCGGTGCAAAGCTGCATCTGCTCGCATGGGTATGGGCTGCTGTTGTGGCTGTCCTTGTAATTGCTTCCATCTGTCTTCATCTGGGAATGTGGAGAGAGTGGGGAAAAAGAAGCGGCGGTTTCTGGAGAGGAAAGACGGCGGCTTTTTATATGATGCTGGTGCTGATTGGAATCCAGCTGTATTTTGTTGCTGCACTGCAGGAAAACGGCAGTGCGGATGCAGCGTATTATGTGGGAAGTGTGACAACGAACCTTGCGACAGATTCCATCAGCAGCTTTGACCCATATACAGGAAAAGCACTGGATTTTTTTAACATCCGTTATGTGTTCAGCATGTATCCGGCAGCAAATGCAGTACTGTGCCGTTTAACGGGCCTTCATCCGCTCGTAGTGACGAAGGTGATTCTCTGTATGATGACGGTAGTTTTAAGTTATCTCGTCTATGCACAGATCGGAAAGGCGCTGTTAAAAGAAAAACAGATGGTATGGGTGCTCCTGTGCTTTATTAGTGTTGTGAATCTGAATTTTCATACGATCTTTTCGAATGCGTCGTTCCTGCTGACGAGGGGATACGAGGGAAAGGCCGTATTGTGCAATATCATCCTCCCGTTTCTGTTTTATCTTGGCCTGCGCATGTATCAGGAGAAAAACGGAAAGAGAGTCTGGCTGCTGTTTTTCATGACAGGCGTCGCTGCGATTGATCTTACGATGTCATCCATGATGACCGTACCGGTGGCCATGAGTGCTGTGATTCTGCCGAATCTTGTGCGGAAAAAACGCTGGGGACAGAGCGGGCTCTATCTGCTTGCTGTGCTGCCGTGTGTGCTGGTGCTTGGGGTCTATCTCCTTGGTGTGCGCGGTATCCTGCAGATTCCGGTTGTGCGGTAGAAAGGAGAAAATGTGGGCGGAATAAATCTGAATGAGAGCGGCCTCGATTTTGTGAGACAGGTCTTTGTGACGTTTGGAGGAAACACAACCGTACTGACGCTGTTTCTGCTGTCGGTGCTGTATCTCGCTTTAAAAGGAAAAAAGGAAGAGCGGTATGTGTTCGTAACAACCGCTGTTTTTCTGGCCTTTACGGTATACAATCCATTTGCGGTGAAATATATCCTGGGAAAACTTGGAATGGTCAATGTCTATTACCGGTTTTTCTGGATTCTGCCGATGGTACTGACCATCGGATATGCCTGCACGAAAGTTGTGGGCGGGCAGAAAAAAGGCTGGAGACGGTATCTGACCGCGGCTGCGCTGGCAGCGGTCATCTGTTTTGGCGGAAATTCCGTACTGGCTGGCGGACTGCCGAAGCTGCCGGATAACCAGTACAAGATGCCAGATGATCTTCTGGCCGTCTGTACGGTGCTGCACGAAGAAGCGGGAGAGGGAACCGTAAGAGTTGTCTTTGAACCGGATTTCAACCTGATCGTGCGGCAGTATGATGCTTCGTTTGAACTGGTTCTGGACCGCGATATGGTTCTGACCTATCAGGGCTCCAATACGGTATCAACCGATGCACTGACCGAGCAGGAAATTGAAGACGAAACAAAGATCCTTCAGATTATCACACAGATGGATCTGTCGCTGGATCAGAAAGAATTTTACAGAAGTCTTAGGGAAATGAATGCAGAGTATATTGTACTTTCGAGCAGTTCAGCGGCAGTATCCTATGTGGAAACAGCGGGGTGCATCCCGGTAAGAGAAGTAGAAGGGCATATCATTTTCCGCGTGGAAGAAAAGTAAGAAGGAGGACTTGTTTTTGAATAAGGCAAAAAATTATATTCAGCTGCACCTGAATATCCTGCTGTTTTCTCTGACGAGTGTGTTCTCGAAAGCAGCATCGGTTCAGCTGAACCGGGGAGGAATCAAAAATCCTCTATTATATGTATTTTTATTTCTGATGGTTGCAAACTGTGGCATTTACGCTATTGCATGGCAGAAGGTAATCAAAAAATTCTCTTTGTCAACCGCATATGCAAACCGCAGCGTCTATCTGATCTGGTCCCAGATCTGGGCCGTGCTCATTTTTCATGAAAATCTGACGGTAAAAAATATCATCGGCCTTCTGATTGTGCTGGTGGGAGTTATGGTGGTGCAGCGATATGAATAAATATATGATTTTAATGCTGATCTGTACAATGTTTTCAGCAGTATCACAGATTCTGCTGAAACAAAGCGCCAACGAGGAGCATGCATCTGCACTTCGCGAGTATCTGAACTGGCGCGTGATTGTGGCGTATCTGATTTTTGGCAGTGTACTTCTTTTAAATACGTATGCCTACACACAGGTAGATTTGAAATACGGTCCGGTGTTGGATACCTTTACGTACGTCTTTGTCCTGCTGCTTTCCTTTGGCGTTTTGAAAGAAAAGGTATCAAAAGGAAAGCTGATTGGGAATCTGATTATTATCCTGGGAGTACTGGTGTATACATTGCCGTAAAATGTTCCGATGATGGAAAGAAAGCGATATCAGCTAAGCAGTCCTTGTCCTTTGAAATAGGGGGTCTGCGTACAACAAACGAACGGCTTTTGATTATGAATAAGAAAAAAATAGATTATCGTTTTAAGATATTATATGCTGTGGCGATTCTGATGGTTGTTGCGGGACATTGTGATGGTGGTGGAATTTCTTTGGACTTTGCGCAATGGTTTCCGTATGAGGGAATCCATCTGGCGCTGTTTACTTTTTGTTCAGGATATTTTTTTAAAGATGCAGCACTGAAACGACCGGGGAGATATGTCTGTAAAAAGCTTCGTACCCTGATACTTCCAATGTATGGGTATACGATTGCGTATGGGCTGCTTGTCAGGTTATTACATCGGTGGGGCTTTCAAATCGGTGGAAAATTTAATTTGCACAATATTCTGATTTCACCTTTAAACGATGGGCATCAGTTTGTCCTTAATATGGCCGGCTGGTATATTGTGCCCTTGTTTATGGTAGAAATATTAAATTGTATGATTCGGGCATTTTTTAAGCGAAAAGGATGGCAGATACCGGAATGGATATTTTTTGCAGGGGCAGTACTTATTGGAATGGGCGGCAATTTTTTGGCGATTATGGAATATCGCACCAGCTGGTGGCTGACAGTGGTCAGAATTCTGTATTTTGCTCCGTTTTATGCAATGGGTATTTTTTATAAAAAGATACTGGAGAAATATGTGGACAGGATTCCATCTGTAGTGTATTTTGCGATTGTGTTTGCTGCAAAACTTATGATTTTTCTTCATTATAAAACTAGGTTGGCTTATACGCCAGCGTGGTGCAATGACTTTAATCAAGGACCGGTCATGCCAATTATTATTGGTTTTTTGGGAATTGCACTTTGGATGCGGATTGCAACGATAATGGAACCAGTATTTGGAAGAAAAAAGTGGATTAATCTTCTTGCAGACAACACATTTTCGATTATGGAAAATCAGTTTTTGGGTTTTTTACTTGTAAAAGTTGCTTTCGGAACAATTGCGAATGGCACAAAGCTGTTTTTGAAGTTTGACTGGTCAAGATGTAAAAGTGATATTTGGTGGTATTATATGCCGAAGGACGTAGAACAGACAAAAATTCTGTATTTATTAGCAGCGATTTTTGTTGCCTTACTGATCCAGTGGATCCTTACACAGGTGAAAAAAATGGGAAAAAACATATTTTTGTACGTAAGACAATAGTTAAGCGTATACTGCTTTAAATATTTTGCAAAATAAAAATCCCGCAGAAAAAGAAATGAAAACTTTTTCTGCGGGATTTTATTTTATATTGCATAGATCTGAATCGTTATCAAATTTTTATTGATAATCGATAGGAGACAGGTTGTGAGGATCATCTTCCGCAGAAGAGCCTAGATGTCTGATGGTTTTGGAATTATCCTCATTTTCAGAGAAATCGTCCTCATCTATTCCAGAAGAAGAACTTTCGACTGTGGAATCCAAATCGTTTTCTGTAAAAGAAGAAGCGGAGGAAATGTCACTTACCGAAGTGGAGTCGGGTGTTTCCTCTTCCAATTCAGGATTTGTATCGCAAGGACCCTCGATGAGATGGTAATCCGACTCGGAAAAATGATACCATTTCCCATCCTCAAGCTTTTGCCAGCCGGAAACCGCGTGGCCGTCCTTATCAATAAAATAAGACTGCTTACCGTCAGCCCAGAGCTGATGTGGATTGTAAGTTACCCATTCGTTATTGGCAAATCGATCTTCTTCCTTAATATAAAATTTCTGATATTCGCCATCGCCGACCCAGACGGGGGTAAGATCAGCATCAAGTTCATCGAAGAATCGGGAGCCCATAGAGAGCTGGCGATTCAGTTCATCGAAGCCAAGTTCTTCGGCAAGTGTAGGCTTGTCTGAAAAAAGATTCGTACCAAGTCCAAGACGGTCACCGTCAATGACAGCTCCAAGGCTTGCGAGAGTAGTTGGGAACATATCCATCGTGGTGAAAATCCGATTTTTTTCATGAACCGGAAGAATGGGTGAATTTAAAATAGCGTTATAAGTAGAACGTTGATAATCTTCATCGATGTTTTCACAAAAATCAGAGTCCATGGTCAGATGATCACCGGAAAGAATTATAGTCGTGTTTTCATAAAAAGGCTGTTCCTTGATCCAGTCTATAAACTCACTGACACGGGAACTGGAGCAGTCAATCACCATACCGTAGTGGTCATCTCCGTACTGCTTTTCATCACACTCGTCACATTTGTAGCCGTCCTCGAAGTGGGTGGCAACAGTCAGCATACTGAAGTTGAACGGTTCGTCATTCTTGGAAATCTCCGTCAGTTTATCTTTTGCATACTCAAACAGTTTGGCATCTTCATAGCCCCACCACTGGTAGTAGCCTTCCGGGATCAGTCCCTCGCTGATCGCCCAGTAGTAATCGTCAATTTCATAATCACCGTGCGAAGTGAAGTAATTCTTCCGTCCGCCGAATGCGGCATCGGAACCCATCATAAAGTACTGTTTGTAGCCGGCTTCATTGAGAACGTCGCCAAGTGTTGAAAGCTGCGGAAAAAAGCTGTCCTGATAAGCCATCTCATTGCCTTGAATCGAAAGCTTCAGCGGAAGACCGGAAGTCTGTGCAAAGAGACCGCCCATGGTCCAGGTGGTTCCGGTTGTCGGATAAGCGCCGCCCAGCTTGTCGGAGTTGGAAAAATTGATATTGTCCAGGGCAAGATTAGTCAGGGTGGGAATAAAATTGTGGTCGTAAGCACCGCCGTCTTTTTTATCAGAATAGGTGCTTTCCATTGATTCCAGATAAATATAGATCAGATTCCGTTTCTTTTCCGGGAATGTAATCGTTGTCTGGGACGGATTGACGTAATTATCTTCGATCAAAGTGCTGTAGCTGTTCTGAATGTGCAGGTAAGTATCGATATCCAGCGTCGTCCAGACATTATAAAGAGAATAGGAAGAAAGAGCGATTCCCAGGGCAATGCAGATGCAACCGAGAATGATTTCCACTTTCTTCCGATGGCGCAGGATAATAAAAAGCGCGATCAGAATAGCAAGAACGGCAAAAGAGATCATGCCGCAGGACCAGACGTAACTCCAGAGCACATCCTTGCTGGTACCCTCAAGGGGTGCCTTTAAGTGATAAACAAGTTCTTCCATATCAAGATGCGCCCAGGTCGCGAGCATCCAGCGGGAAGACGTAAAAAGAAGGATCCCAAGGAATCCTAACAGAACGGAAAGAATGGAAAAAAGTATCTTTCCAACATGCTGTACTTTTTTGCGAGACACAGTAAATAACCTCCAGTTTTCTTTAGTGTTTTATAATAGGTAACAAACAGGTAGCGTTAGGTATAAAATATAACTGGGAACTTACGATATTATAACAGAAACTTTACGAAAAAAATAGTATTTTCTTAAAAAATACGAGTGGAAAATGAAAATCCGGGAATTTACATAAAAAGCGGCGGGGCGGGCGTGAAAATGGGTTCTTGAGTTTCTCAGAAAAGAATGGTATAATAGCAAAGATTGTAGACACAAAAGAGGTCAAAAAAAGATCTGTTCACATTTTTGTGGAGAAGAGAAAGGAAAGAAAAATGGGAAAAATTAAAGTAGAATCTTGTGAAATTGAAGGATTAAAAGTAATTACCCCGACCGTATTCGGCGATGAGCGCGGATATTTTATGGAGACATACAATTACAATGATTTTAAAGAAGCCGGCATTGATGTCCAGTTCGTACAGGATAACCAGTCTGCATCCAAAAAAGGTGTCCTGCGCGGACTTCACTTCCAGATCAATTACCCGCAGGACAAACTGGTACGCGTGGTAAACGGAGAAGTATTCGATGTTGCGGTTGACCTTCGCGAGGGATCCAAAACCTACGGAAAATGGTTCGGCGTCCTGCTTTCGGCAGAAAATAAGAAACAGTTCTTTATTCCGAAGAACTTTGCACATGGATTTATCGTACTCTCTGATTATGCAGAGTTTGCTTATAAATGTACCGATTTCTATCATCCAAACGATGAGGGCGGTCTGTACTTTGACGATCCGGAGATCGGCGTGGAGTGGCCGATGCCGGAAGGAATGACAAAAGAAGATCTGATTATTTCGGAAAAAGATCATAAATGGGGCGGAATTAAGGATTTAAAGAAATAAGGAGTAAAAAACATTTATGAACGTATTCAAAGAACTTTATCAGAACCGGAAACTGATCTGGAAACTGTCAAAAAATGATTTCCGCAATAAATTCGCCGGAGCGTATTTTGGCATTATATGGGCATTTATCCAGCCGATGGTGACGGTTGCTGTTTACTTTGTCGTATTCCAGCTCGGACTGCGCGTGCAGCCAGCTGCCACTGGATATCCGTATATCTGCTGGCTGGTTTCCGGTATTATTCCGTGGTTCTTCTTTTCTGATGCGCTGCCAAGTGCGTCAAATTGTCTGCTGGAATACAGTTATCTGGTAAAGAAGGTCGTATTTAAAATCAGTGTACTTCCGATTGTAAAGGTGATTTCTTCCCTGTTTGTACATCTGTTCTTTATTGTGTTTGCTATTTTGATTTTTGCACTGATGGGAAAACTTCCGCCGGTTCAGATTATCCAGATCGGGTACTATACCTTTGCGGTGATCTGTCTCGTCGTTGTACTTTCCTATCTGACCTGTTCCATCACACCGTTTTTCCGCGATTTCGGCCAGATTATCAATGTAATTCTGAATGTCGGCATGTGGGCAACCCCGATTCTGTGGGATACCACAACAATTCCGAATATTCCGAACTGGCTGAACAGCCTTCTGAAGCTGAATCCTCTGTACTATATTGTCCAGGGATATCGTGACAGCTTTATGAATGGACTCTGGTTCTTCGAGCATCCATGGCACACCCTTTACTTCTGGGCTTTTGTGCTTATGGCAGGACTAATCAGTTCCAAAGTGTTCAAGCGCCTCCGGGTTCATTTCTCAGATGTATTATAGGAGGATGGAATGAGCACAGAAAATACAGAAACAGTAATTTCAATTAACCATGTCAGCAAGGTCTACAAGCTGTTTGAAAAGCCGATGGACCGTCTGAAAGAATCGCTTTCACTGACACATAAAAACTATCACACCGATCATTTTGCGCTGGAGGATATCTCACTTGAGGTGCATAAGGGCGAGTGTGTCGGTATCATTGGAACGAACGGTTCCGGAAAATCCACACTGCTGAAAATCGTCACAGGTGTCTTAAACCCGACGAGCGGAAACGTGGAGTTAAAGGGAAGAGTCAGTGCCATTCTGGAACTGGGTGCAGGCTTTAACATGGAGTATACCGGTATTGAGAACATTTTCCTGAACGGAACGATGCTTGGCTATACCGAGGAGGAGATGAAGGCAAAGCTCGACGATATCATTGCGTTTGCAGAGATCGGTGACTTTATCAATCAGCCGGTTAAGACGTATTCCAGCGGTATGTTTGCCCGCCTTGCCTTCGCGGTTGCGATCAATGTGGATCCGGATATTCTGATTGTCGATGAGGCCTTAAGCGTCGGAGACATTTTCTTCCAGTCCAAGTGTTACCGGAAATTTAACGATCTGAAAGAAGCAGGAAAAACGATCCTTTTCGTTTCCCACGATATGGGCAGCGTCATCAAGTACTGTGAGAGATGTCTTCTGATTAACAAAGGAAAACAGGTGATGGTTGGAAAATCGTCGGAGGCAGTCGATGTCTACAAGAAGATTCTTGCCAACCAGTACGATGACGAGACAAAAGAAGAGGAAGAGACCGAAGAGAGTGCAGAACAGACCGAAGAGAGAACCGAAGCAGATGCATCCGGTGCCGTATCGGCAGAAAAGCCGAAAAAAGGCCTCTGGAGAGAACGCCTGATTGCGAATGCGCAGCTGGTAGAATATGGAGACAAGGCTGCGGAGATCGTGGACTTTGCGATTATCGACCACAAAGGTATGATTACATCTTCTGTGGATAAAAACCAGAGATTCCGCATCAAGATGAAAATCAAGTTCCATGAAACGATGGAGCATCCGATTTTTGCCTTTTCGATCAAAGACCGGAAGGGAACGGAGATTACCGGAACGAATACGGCGCTGGAGGATTACACAAAAGACGTGGTGGAAGCAGGAAAGACCGTCACGGTATGCTTTGACCAGATCATGCCGCTGCAGAGCGGACAGTATCTGATGTCGTTTGGATGTACCAGCTACCATCTGGAAGAGCTGGTGATCCACCACAGACTGTACGATGCTTGCTTCCTGGAAGTCTTCTCCATGAAAGACACCGTAGGATTTTTTGATATGAACTCTACCGTGACCTACGAGTAGGATGCGGAGGATAAACGACGGGGGTTATATGAAAGAAACAATAGGAAATGTTCTTTTGAACCTGGATTATTATGACGGCGAAGATGCTTACAGCGACGGCAGCATTGAGGACCGGCTGCTGGAGATCGTCAAGACGACGCCGAAAGAGGATTACCAGAAGGTAATCCTCACAGAAAAAAGCTGGCCGATTTTTTATCATCTCTCTCCGGAACGGGAAAATATTCTGGACTGGTATGAGTGGAAAGACGATGCTTCCGTATTTGAAGTCGGAGCCGGCTGCGGAGCCATTTCCGGCGTGCTCTGCAGAAATGCAAAGCGGGTAGTGGCAAACGATCTGTCGAAGCGGCGCAGTACGATCAATGCCTACAAAAATCAGGATGCGTCCAACCTGGAGATTATGGTTGGAAACTTTAATGTTGTTGCAGAAAAAATGGAAGAACGCTTCGATTACGTGACACTGATCGGTGTTCTGGAGTATGCAAAAAGCTATATTGGAAAGGATAATCCGTATCCGGAATATCTGGAAAAGATCAATCGTCTCTTAAAACCGGGCGGAAAAATCCTGATTGCGATTGAGAACCGTCTGGGACTGAAGTATTTTGCCGGCTGCAGGGAAGACCATGTGGGCCGGGAATTTGCCGGAATTGAAGGATATCCGGGGATCGATTTTGTCGAGACATTCAGCAAACCGGAGCTGGAGCAGATGCTGCAGGAAAACGGTTTTTCGAAGTTTAAGTTTTATTATCCCTATCCGGATTACAAATTTCCGGCGGTCATTTATTCGGATGAATATCTGCCGAAGCCGGGTGAATTGAGAAAAAATCAGCGGAATTTTGATGCTGACAGGATCACACTTTTTGACGAAGGCAAAGCATTTGACGGAATCCTGAAGTCCGGTCTGTTTCCGGTTTTTTCCAATTCCTTTCTGATTGAAGTGGAGAAAAAGGAGTAAACGTATGAGGAAAGTTCTGTATACGAAATTTTCGAGAGAACGTCGGAACGAATTTCAGATTATGACCCGGATTACAGAAGAGGATGGGATCCGGCGTGTGTGGAAGCTTCCGCTGCAGAAAGAGGGAGAACTCCACATCCGGCATATGTATGAAAACTATAGAAAGCTGGAGCATCTGTACGCCTATGCGGGCGTACAGATCTGCCCATGCGAACTGGATGAAGAAAAATGCGCGCTTGCATTTCCTTTTGTAGAAGGGGAAAGTCTGGAAACGCGCATTTCCCGTCATGGAAAAGAAAAAGATTTTGCATCGCTGAAAAAGGATTATGAACTGCTGTATCAGATCATTGCATCGGCAAAAGGGCAGAAATCCTTTGTGGAAACCGATGCGTTCTGTGAGGTGTTCGGCCATCCGGCATTGAAAGAAGGACTTGCCGCAGCGGAGATTTCCAATATTGACATGATTCCGGGCAACCTTCTTCTGGATGGAGAAAAGGTCTGGGTGGCAGACTACGAGTGGGTATTCCCGTTTGCCGTACCGATTGCATTTATCTATGCGCGGAGCGTCTTTTTACAGGAGGCGGCGAGTGCACTGACGAAGGAAGAGCAGGAAGAACTGTACGCCATTGGCGGTATTTCCATGGAAGAGATTCCGGTATACTACCATATGGAAGAGTGCTTCCAGGAATTCGCGGCCGGAAAGGGTGAGCCAAATGCGCTCGCCACGTTCTATGGAAAACTGCACCGGCACAATTATCCGCTTTCTATCTGGGAAAAAGAAAAAATGATGTACCCGGTTGTGCTCACCGAAACAGCACCGGAGGAGAGAGAACTCTATTATGAGGACTGCTTCGGCTTGGATGAGCAGAAGGTGATGATGCTTGAAAAGGCAGACGCGGACGGAGAGCTTTCCCTTCAGCTGATGCAGGAGGGGGCTGTCATTAAAATCCGTTCTCTCGCGGGCGTATGCAGCGATGGGAAGACGGAACGTATCGCTTTTTCGCACAACGCCGAGCTTGAGATTATCGACGACTATTATTTCCTTGGAACGCCGGTTCTGAAATTCCGGAATGCCGGTTATGAACAGATCCGGATTGATTACCGGATTTACTACAAAGGCGATGGCGTTACGTCCCAGTTTATTCAATATATCCGTCAGAATAAAGATCTGAGGGATGAACTGAACGGGGAGATTTATCGGAAAGGCCAGCTGCAGGCAGAAATCGAAGCAGAAAAAGCGGCACTTGCACACAGGGAAGAAGAACTCCAGGAAACGAGAAAACAGAAGCAGTTTCTGGAGGAAGAGCTGGAGCGGATGCGCCAGCGTAAGGTTGTGCGTATGGCAGATAAAGTGCAGCATGTGATAAAAAGGAGTAAATAACTATGGATGTATCCATTGTCATTCCTACCAAAAATGGTGGGCATCTGTTTGAAAAAGTGCTGGATGCCGTTTTCAAACAGAAGACAGAGTATGAATATGAAGTAATTTGCGTGGATTCCGGGTCAAAGGACGGAACTCTCGATGTGATCCGCAAATATCCATGCCGTTTGTTTCAGATTGAGCCGTCCGAATTTGGACATGGAAAAACGAGAAACTATGGTGCTTCCAAAGGAAACGGAACGTATATCATCTTTATTACGCAGGATGCGCTTCCAGCGACCGATACCTGGCTGCAGAATTTCATTGATGCCATGAAGATGGACCCGGAAATCGTGGGAGGATTCGGGATTCATTATCCGTATCCGGACTGCAATCTGCTTGACAAGCGTGATCTGGACGGCCATTTTAAAGGATTTGGAGAAACTAATACGATTTTCCACCTTGATGATCCGGAACGCTACGAAAGAGAAGAAGGATATCGTCATTATCTGGCGTTTTTCTCCGACAATAACTCCTGTATCCGAAGAGATATTTTTGAAAAATATCCGTATGAGGATGTCAACTTTGCCGAGGATCAGATCTGGGCGAGAAAGATGATTGAACTCGGATTCAAAAAAGTATACTGCCCGTATGCACCGGTATATCATTCCCACAATTTCAAACTCAGAACGTATTTCAAACGGTATTATGATGAGCAGAAGGGATTATATGAAGTTCATCAGTATATGATTGCACAGAAATGGACGCAGCTTCCGGGCATGCTGTACCGTCAGGTGAGAGGGGACTGCGTGTATATCCGTCAGCAGCCGCTCAGTAAAAAAGAGAAAATCCACTGGGCATTTTATTCCCTGTTTCGCAATTTTGACCGCTTTGTGGGCGGCTATCTCGGCGGAAAATACCATCTGTATTCCAAACGGAAACAACAGTTCCTGGATCGTCACATTTCGCAGCAGTACGATCAGAGACATGCATAGAAGAAAGGAAAAAGAAACGTGAAAAAACCAAATGTAGCATACCGTGCGTTACGGTATCTGAAGAATCATGGATTAAAAGAAACGATTGAGCGCGCAAAACAGGGCAATGAGCCGGCTGTACCGCCGAAGAACAACGTCATCGGATTTTACAGATTTGTCGTAGACAACGATCCGATCCCGTTCAATCAAAAAGAGTATGAGAAACATAAAAACGACAAGAAAAAGATCCTGAATTGGGTTGTACCGGAAATGGGACCTGGTTCCGGCGGTCATACCACCATTTTCCGTTTTATTTCCAACCTGGAGCGCCTCGGTTTCCACAGTAGAGTTTATCTCTACATGTCCCCGAATTTTCAGGATAATGCGTCCATCCGCAAATTCCTAAAAGAGTACTTCCCGCTTCTTGTGCCGGAAGTAGAAGTTTACTGCGATGTATCCCAGATGAAATTTGCACATGCAACCGTAGCAACCTCCTGGACCACCGCTTACTACGTAAGAAAATTCCAGAATACGATTTCGAAGTTTTACTTCGTACAGGATTTCGAGCCGCATTTCTATGCACACGGTTCGGAGTATGAGTTTGCAGAGAACACGTACAAGATGGGATTCCGAGGAATCACAGCAGGAGACTGGCTGCGGGATATCATGAGAAATGAATACGGCATGCAGGCAGACAGCTTCCATTTCTCCTACGATGACAAGGTATATCAGCCGAAGGAAAAGCAGGACAACGAGAAGAGAGTTTTCTTCTATGCCCGCCCGGTTACCCCGAGACGTGATTTTGAGCTCGGTATGCTGGCACTCAATGAGCTGTGCCGCAGAATGCCGGAGATCGAGGTTGTTTTCGCGGGATGGGATGTCAGCGGCTATGAGATTCCGTTCAAACACAGAAATTTAGGTATCGTAACACCGCAGGTGCTGGCAGATTCCTATGCGATCTGTGATATGTGCCTTGTTATTTCGAATACCAACCTTTCCCTCGTACCGTTCGAGGTTATGGCCTGCAACTCGGTCGCTGTCTGCTCCAAGGGTGCAAACAGCAGTTGGATGGTAAATGAGGAAAACTCCATTCTGGTTGACTATGATCCGATCCAGATCGCAGATAGAATGGAATATTACTTCAACCACCCGGATGAGCTGGCTACAATCCGCAAAAAGGGAATGGATTTCGTAAAGGGAACCTCCTGGTACAAAGAAGCCGAAAAAGTTTACGCAAGTATGCTAAAAGGAATTGAGGAAGATGAGAAAAAACTGCAGTAAGGATGTGAGCAGAGAACGCAGAATCGAGATTCTGTTTGTATTCGGCGTATTCCTGTTTTACTTTTTGTGGTCCTGTACGCAGCGATACAATTTCTCGTCGGATGAATCAATGCGGTATCAGATTCCACAGTTCATTTATGAATATGGGAAGCTTCCGCGGGGTGACGAACCGCTGATTCGGAATGAGGATTGGGGGATTTCCTATGCATTCAATCCGATTCTCTCCTATATGGCATCTGCAGTTTTGATGAAGGGGATGAGCCTGTTTTCCACGGATGAGTGGATGCTGCTCATTTCCGCCCGTTTTGTAAATGTTCTGCTGGGAGCGCTTACTGCCTGGGTGGTCTTAAAGACGGCAAAGCTGTTGTTTCCAAGACGCTACGCATGGATGTTTACGACTCTGGTGGTTTTCCTGCCGGGCAATGTGATTTTATATTCCTATGTCAACTGCGACGCGCTTGCAATGTGTTCGACGGCCATTATCTTTTATTCCTGGGTAAAGGCGTACAAAGAGGGATGGAGCTGGACCACGTGTGCGGTATCGGCCGTTGGAATGGGAATCTGTTTCTTGTCGTATTACAATGCGTATGGATTTATTCTGATGACGTTTTTCTACTTTGTGGGAACGATGCTGACGGACCAGTCGAAACCGGTCAAAGAACGATGGAAAGAAATGATCCAAAAAGGTCTTTTTATTTTGGTGATCGTCTGTGTCATTGCTCTGTGGTGGTTTATTCGAAATGCTATTCTCTATGGAGGAGATTTTCTGGGACGCCAGGCATCGAGCGCAAGCGCGGAACTGTATGCAAGATACCAGTACAAGCCGTCGCACATCAAGACCTTCCAGAAAAAAGGAGGCTCCATGTTGCATATGATCTTCTATAAGCCGAGTTTTCTGGAACATGACTGGCTGGTAACAGTGCTGTACAGCTTTGTCGGCGCGTTTGGCTACAATAAGATTTATCTTTCCACGATGATTATTGTTCCGTACCTCTGCTGTCTTCTTGTCGGTCTCATTCTGATGCGGAACTGTTGCCAGAGAGACTTTTTCTTCTGGAATGCAGACGGCACGCAGACGGCTCTTACCGGAAAAACGAAGAGAAAATGGAGTAAACTGGGATGGTTTACCTGGGCTAATGTGTTTGCCCTGCTGATCCCGAATTATCTGAATGCGTATTACTCCTACAGTTCTGATTTTCAGCCGCAGGGACGATACAGCATGCCGATGCTGATTCCGCTGATGTATTTCGTGACGAAGGGTGTGCAGGCGTTCCTGAAACGGGAGAAAAAACTACAGAAGTATGAAAAATTGTTCTGTATTCTGGTCTGTGTGGCGGCAGCGGCATTAGCGGCATTTACTTGGGCGAGAATCATCTATCCGATGTACTTGCAGAACTACTACGGATTGCGGTAAGCGGAACAGAGAAAGAAAGCGGTGAAACGTTTGGAAAAAATTTCAGTGCTGACAGCAAAATTAAAAAAAGCTGTTGCAGAAGAAGGAATCGGCGGTCTGGCTGGGCGTACGAAAGGGTACCTTGCGCGGGCAAAAAAAGAAAAAGAGTTTCAGAGAGAAAAATCCCGGGTCTACCGGGATATTCTCTTTATCAGTGGCTGCAATGAACAGCTGCCGCATCCACACCGGTACCGCGTGGTGCATCAGATGGAGCAGCTGGAGGCAGGCGGATATACGTGTGATACGGTTTATTTTCAGGAGCTGAAGCCCTGGATGGTACGTTGCTACGGCGCGTTCGTGATTTTCCGCTGCCCGATGACGGACACCCTGCGGGAATTTGCCACAATGGCAAAGCAGATGAACAAGCCTCTGTGGTACGATGTGGATGATCTTGTGATCGATACGAAATACACCGATCAGATTCCGTTTCTCGACCGGATGCAGCCGGAAGAACGGCAGGCATACGATCAGAATGTCCGAAACATGGGCGAGCTGCTTTCCCTCTGCGATGCGGCGGTTACGACGACAGCGGCGCTGGCAGAAGAACTGAAGCAGTACGTACCGGAGGTGCTGATCAACCGCAACTGTGCGTCAGATGAGATGCTGCTACTGTCCGAGGCGGTGTTAAAAGAAAAACAGAAAAAGAACGAAGCAGATGGAACGGCGAAAAAAGTACGCCTTGGCTATTTCAGCGGCAGTGCGACGCATCTGGACGACATCGAGATGATCGTTCCGGTGCTGAAACAGTTGCTTGGCAAAAATCCGAACCTGGAACTCCTCATCGTGGGAATTCTGGAACTCCCGGTGGAGCTGAAACTGTTTGCTTCCCAGATCCAGATGGAGGGCTTTGTCGATTACCAAAAACTGCCGGAGCGGATTGCGTCGGTGGATATCAACTTGGCTCCGCTTACCGATACGATTTTTAACCGTGCGAAATCGGAAAATAAATGGGTGGAAGCGGCTCTGGTGCAGACTGTGACAGCAGCCAGCAATCTCGGCGCTTTTGCTGAGATGGTACAGGATGGAGAAGACGGCGTACTCTGCCGAGACGAAGCGGAGTGGTTGGAAAAACTGCAGTGGCTGATCGACGACGAACCGGCACGAAAAGCCATTGCCGGACGGGCATATGGCCGGTGCAGCCGCGAGTGTGTCACAATCTTTCATGCCACCGGGATTTGCGAGTGGGTGGAGCGCCACTGGAATCTACGCTGTGCCTTTGTGCTTCCAGCGATGGAGATCAGCGGAGGCATCCGCGTTGCACTTCTTCATGCGGAAATGCTGGTAAAAGCAGGAGCGCAGGTCAGCCTCTTTACTCTGGAAGGGGAGGCGGAGTGGTATCATGAGGGTGATTTCCATTTTCCGGTGCTGTCGGCCGAGCGAGAGAAACTGCAGGGAACGCTGGATCTTGCGGTAGCGACGATGTGGAATACCGCAGAGTTCGTCGAACAGTCCAGCAAGATCCGAAAGAAAAAATATCTGGTGCAGAATTTTGAAGTTGGATTTTATCCGCCGGGAAGCCCGTACCGGATCGCAACTTCGGCGACTTACCGGATGAGGAGCCCGATGGAGTACGTAACCATTTCCAAATGGTGTCAGAACTGGCTGCGGGAGGAATACCATACCGAAGCAGCCTATCTTCCGAACGGCATCGATCCGTCCTTCTATCCGAAACGGGGGCGGGATCTGCAGGGAAAAATTCGGATTCTGATCGAGGGAGACTGCAGCGCGGAGCATAAAAACGTGGACGAGAGCTTCCGTATCGTGGAACAGCTGGATCTGGAAAAATTCGAGATCTGGTACATGTCCTACAATGGAAATCCGAAATCCTGGTACCGCGTGGACCGCTTTTTACACCGGGTTCCATATGAAAAAACACCGGAAGTCTATGCGGCGTGTGATATCCTGCTGAAAACAAGCCTGCTGGAAAGCTTTTCCTATCCGCCGCTTGAGATGATGGCGTCCGGCGGCTACGTCGTTGCTGTGCCGAACGGTGGCAATCTGGAATACCTGAAAGATGGGGAAAACTGTATTCTCTATCCGCAGGGAAATCTCGCGGAGGCAAAAGCGGCGATTGAGCGTATTCTGACAGATGCGGAACTGAGGAAAAAACTGGATACGGGAGCAGAAGAGACGGTAAAGGAAAGAAACTGGAAAAGAATCGAACCACAGATTTTAGAACAGTATCTTGGAAAATAAATAAGCAACAAAAAGGGCTGTCGCACTAGCAAATATTTCTGGCGGTAGCTCTGCGTTATACCCAAATGGCATCGAAATCGGTTGCGTTTTCGATGCCATTCTTTACTTCTTATAGGAAAGTTCGACTTCCGTCGAACTCTTGAATCAGGATCATCCGTTGGACGGGAGGTCCTGATTGCTTATAAATTAGAAGATCAGTGCCGTTTGTTTCGGTTATTGCGGCGTCTGTTTCTGCGTTTCCGTCTCTTTCTCGCGTTGTTGATCACGACAATGATCAGAATCAGAAAAGCGACACCGTTCAGGCCAAGCAGAATATAGAGCAGTGTGGAGAGAAAAGAAATTTTCTTGGTTTCTTCCGGTGTTGGAATATCTGTGCTGTCGGTTTCTTCTGATGAATCGGAGGAAACCGAAGAACTGTCGGAAACAGTACATGGAGCGGAAACCTCGGCTGTTCCGATGAAGTGATCATCGAAAAAATACTGGCGGGTGTACGGTTCCTCAACGGAAGCGCCGTCCGGATCGGTGTAGGTTGCAGTTTCAATTTTCGCATTCTTTGGAAGCGTTACCACACCGGAAAGACTTTCCTTTTTTGCGTTCTTCAGGGTATAATGTGTAAAATTATCATAACCGAAATCAAGTACGGTACGGGTATCGTTGATATAATCGAGGTTATCACAGGTTAAAACAACGCAGACCAGCGTCATATTGCCTCGCTTGGCAGCGGTAACGAGTGTGTTGTGTGCCTCATCGGTATAACCGGTCTTTCCGGCGAAAGCACCCTTGTATCCCCACTGACCGTCCTGGAACAGCAATGCGTGGTGGTTCTGAAGATCACGCGGTGTCGAGGTCATATTGGTCGGCTGAATTGTGTAGGTCAGATCGGACTCGATGCGGCAGAAGGTCTCGTTTTTGATGCACTCCTGCATAATGAGTGCCATATCGTGTGCACTGGTGTAGTGGTTCGGATCTGGCAGACCGTTTGCATTGACAAAATGGGTATTCGTGCAACCAAGTGCAGCGGCGCGTTCGTTCATCATGGCGGCGAAACCTTCCTCGCTTCCGGCAATGTCGATGGCAAGCTGTGTGCAGACCTCATTTGCCGAGGCAAGAAGAATCGCGTGAAGAGCATCCTCCACTGTGATCGTTTCGCCAAGCTGAACGTTGATGCGGGCATTTCCCGGAATGGATTCGCTGACAGCATGTTCGCCGAAGGTAACGGTGTCGGTCATCTGCTTGTTTTCAATGATCAGCAGAGCCGTCAGAATCTTGGTGATGCTGGCAGGATAGCGCTGCTCGTCCATGTTTTTATCGTATAAAACAGCACCAGTATCGGCATCGAGTAAACAGACAGCGCCGGAATTGTTTTCCGGTCCTTCGGGCCAGGTGGTGACTGTTTTTTTATCGGTTGTGGCAAAAATCGTCTGCGGGAGGCAGGACGCGGCAAAAACAAAAGCAAGCAACAGGCATAAAAATGTGCGGGCTGCAGAATTCTTTCTAATCATAACTCACTCCTTCTGATCCAGCGGGTACAGCTGCATAAGACTGTCCGGGCAGCGGATCTCTCTAAAATGTATTAGACACACTTTTATTATTATAACATAAAGCGAGCAGGGAAGAAACACATAATTTCTTAATATTTTCAGTCGGGATTTGCAAAATGCAGTAAAATAGAGTATAATGCGAACGAGTTCATACGGAAAAAACAAAAAACCTGAAAAACAAAAACCCCAAGGAGTTAAAAAAAGTGTCAGATATGAAATGGCTCCGTTTTATACGGAAATTGAAACCTTACAACATACAGAAGGGACTGCGTTACCTGAAACATTATGGCCCAAAGGAATTCCTGATCCGTCTTTCGGAGAGGATGGAGCCGGAGGAGGTTCCGTACGGACCGTGGCGGGAGCAGTACTGCGCAAAAGAGGAGGACCTGGCGTGTCAGAAAAATCATAAATTTTCTTATTGTCCGAAGATCAGCGTTGTTGTTCCGGCTTACCGTACGCCGGAAATTTTTCTGCGTCAGATGATCGAATCCCTGGAAAAACAGAGTTATGAAAACTGGGAACTGGTGATCGGAAATGCCAGCCCGGAGGATGAGACGATGGCGCGCATCCTGAAAGAGTATACCGGAAAAGATCCGCGCGTAAAGAACGTTCCGATTCCGGAAAATATCGGCATTGCAGAGAATACAAATGCAGCGCTTGCCGCAGCAGCGGGAAATTTCGTCGGTTTTATGGATCACGACGATCTGCTTGCGCCGGATGCACTCTTTGAAATTGCCATCCGTCTGGAAAAAGATCCGTCCATCGATGCTTTTTATACCGATGAGGACAAGGTACGGACCGATCTGTCCGAGTATTTCCAGCCGCATTTCAAACCGGATTTCAATCTGGATCTGCTGCGGTCAAACAATTATATCTGCCATTTCTTCGTTGTACGGCGGGAGATTGCGGAGAAAACCGGCGGCCTTCGTCCGGAATACAATGGGGCGCAGGATTATGATTATATCTTCCGCTGCACGGAAATGGCGGGAAAAATTGTACACATTCCGAGAGTTTTATATCACTGGAGGGTCCACAGCGCTTCCACCGCAGACAATCCGGCAAGCAAGCTGTACGCGTATGAGGCCGGAAAAAAGGCAATTGAGGGAAACCTTGCGCGCTGCGGCGAAGAGGGAACCGTCACACTGCGTTCGGATTATGGCTTCTACGATGTAGATTATAAACTGCGGGGAACGCCTCTGGTTTCGATTCTGATCCCGAACAAGGATCAGGCCGATACGTTACGCACCTGTCTGGAATCCATTAAGAAGAAGTGCATGTATCCATCCTATGAGATTCTGATTATTGAGAACAACAGCACTGAGGAAGCAACGTTTTCCTATTACAAAGAACTCGAAGCACAGGGCATCCGTGTCCTGAAGTATCCAAAACAGGGCTTTAACTATTCTGCGATCAATAATTTCGGCGTCAAAGAGGCAAAGGGAGAGTATCTCCTGTTTCTCAATAACGATATGGAAATTATCACACCCGATTTTATGGAAAAGATGGTGTCCAATCTGCAAAGACCGCAGATCGGGGCGGTCGGCGCGAAGCTGTATTACCCGGACAACACGGTGCAGCATGCGGGTATCATCATCGGTATCGGCGGCATTGCGGGCCACGCCTTTTTAGGTCTGGCGCGCGGAAGAAGCGGCTACCTGCATAAGGCATCGCTCCAGATGAATGTGAGTGCGGTGACAGCAGCGTGCATGATGATGAAAAAAGAGGTTTTTGAGGAGGTCGGCGGCTTTGAAGAAGAACTGTCCGTCGCTTTCAATGATGTTGATCTGTGCCTGCGCATTGGAAAAGCAGGTTATAAAATCGTATACAATCCGCACGTGGAGCTGTACCATTATGAATCGAAATCCAGGGGAGCAGAGGATGACGAGAAGAAGGTGCGCCGCTTCCAGTCGGAAATCGAATTTATGCGCAGCCGCTGGATTGGGCTGTTAAAGGCAGGAGATCCCTGCTACAATCCAAATTTAACGCTGGCATCGTGGAACTATGGACTGCGTGCCGACGGCAGGGGAGTAAAACCATGGACAAAGTAGCAGTTGTAATACCAAATTATAATGGATACCGGTATCTGGAGACGTGCTTTGCAGCGCTTGCAAAGCAGACCTTTACGGAATTTACCACATATTTCGTGGACAATGGTTCACAGGATGAGAGCTGTGCGTTTCTGCGGGAACACTACCCGGAGACGAAAATCATCCAGCTCGATGATAACTATGGCTTCAGCCGTGCGGTCAACGAAGGCATCCGCCAGTCGAAGGAGCCGTATGTGATCCTTTTAAACAACGACACCGAAGTGTTCCAGGACTTTGTCGAGCGCCTTTATGAGGGAATCTGTAAAAGAAAGAATGCGTTTGCATGCAGCGCAAAGCTGATTTCCTATCAGGAGCGTGATAAAATCGACGATGCGGGAAATTACTATAATATGCTGGGATGGGCATTCGCAAGAGGAAAAGGAAAACCGGTCAGTGAATTTGAAACGTCCGACCGGATTTTTGCGGCCTGCGCCGGAGCAGCAATCTACCGCCGGGAATTTCTGGAAAAGACCGGACTTTTTGACGAAGAACATTTCGCTTATCTGGAAGATACCGACATCGGCTATCGTGCGCGGCTTTTGGGCTACGAGAACTGGTATGAGCCGTCCGCGAAGGTTTACCACGTCGGAAGCGGAACGAGCGGTTCCCGGTATAACCTCTTTAAAATCCGTTATTCTTCCAGGAACAATATTTATCTGATCTATAAAAATATGCCGGTTTTACAGATTTTGCTTAACCTGCCGGCCTTTATCCTCGGTTTTTCGGCAAAACTGGTCTTTTTTGCATCGAAGGGATACGGAAAAGAATATCTGGCAGGAATCAAGAATGGTTTTTTCATCTGCCGGAAGCCGGAAAACAGAGCAAAAAAGATCCGTTTTGAGTGGAAGCGCCTCGGCACGTATTTTGTCATCGAATGGGAGCTTTTTATCAATGTGTTCCGGAGATTTCTGGAGAGGGCATAAGGATTCTTTCAAAAGATTACGAAAAAGTTAAAAAGTTTACGGAAATAAGAAGAATGTTAGAAAAATATGATTGCTCTTTTTTGGAACTTATTGTATAGTTAGGGGTAGGGAATTTTTAAATCCCGAAAAAAACAGATAAGGTGAACGAATTTGATCAACGATAATCAGAAATATTTTGACCGGATGCACGTTCTGATCGATGCCCTGGTGCTCGCACTTTCCTACGTACTGTCCTGGTACTGCTATGTGCGGCTGGGCGTTATGAATAATCATCCGGAGAGGGGAATTCTGCCGCCGGCGACGTATATGATGGCACTGCTCTATATCGTGCCCGGCTATCTGCTGCTTTACTATGCATTCAATCTCTATGCATCCAAGCGTTTTCAGGGAAGACGTCTGGAATTTGCCAATATCTTAAAAGCGAATACGGTTGGATTTCTGGTCTGGCTGGCCAGCCTTTACATGGTGCGCCAGGTTCACTTTTCCCGTGGTATGCTCTGCATCTTCTTTGTGCTGAATGTGACACTGGAAACGATCGTAAGAAATCTGATCCACTATATCTTAAGCAATATGTGGAAACACGGCCGCAACCAGAAGCAGATTCTGATGGTCGGCTACAGCCGTGCGACCGAGGAATACATTGACCGGATCATTGCAAACCCAGAGTGGGGCTATCTCGTCCGCGGAATCCTCGATGACCATGTCAAAGCGGGAACGATGTACCGCGGTGTCAAGGTTCTTGGAAGAATCAACAATCTTTCAGTCATTCTGCCGGAAAACAAACTGGATGAAATTGCCATTACCCTTGGCCTGAACGAATACTTCCGCCTGGAGGAGATCGTTGCCATGTGTGAAAAATCCGGCGTACATACCCAGTTTGTGCCGGATTACCACAACATCATTCCGACAAAGCCGTACACAGAAGACCTGCAGGGACTTCCTGTCATCAATATCCGCTATGTGCCGCTTTCCAACACGTTCAACGCGATGCTGAAACGGATTGTGGATATTTTCGGCGCGTTCGTGGCGATCATTCTGTTCTCACCGGTGATGCTGTTTTCCTGCATCATGATCAAGCTGACCTCACCGGGTCCGCTGATCTACCGTCAGACACGCGTCGGACTGCACAACAAACCGTTTGAAATGTACAAGTTCCGTTCGATGGAAGTTCAGACGGAGGAGAAAGAAAAGAAGGCATGGACCGTGAAGAATGACCCGCGTGTGACGGGATTTGGAAAATTCATGCGCCATACCAGCATTGATGAGCTTCCACAGCTCTTTAACATCTTAAAAGGAGATATGAGCCTGGTCGGACCGCGGCCGGAGCGACCTTTCTTTGTGGAAAAATTCCGGGAGGAAATCCCGCGTTATATGGTAAAACATCAGGTGCGTCCCGGTCTTACGGGGTGGGCACAGGTGAATGGATACCGGGGAGACACTTCCATCCGAAAGCGTATTGACTGTGATCTGTATTATATTGAAAACTGGACGCTGGGACTTGATTTTAAAATTCTGTTCCTGACCTTTTTCAAAGGATTTGTGAATAAAAACGCTTACTAAAAGATAAGGGGAAAAGAGATGTCGAAGAAGAATTACAAAAAGAGCAGAAAATACAAAAAAATGCGCCGCAGAAAAATAATTTTCGGAATTGAAATCACCGTTCTGCTGATTCTTTCCGGAATTCTGTTCGTCTACGCATGGATCAACCGTTCGATGGATAAGATGAATCAGGATACGCTGGACAGCTCCCAGATTCAGATCAACAGTGAAGTAAAGGCAAATACCGATCTCTCACAGATGTCCGGTACACAGGTCATCGCGCTGGTCGGCGTGGATGCCAGAGGTGTGAAAGGCTCCGAGCTGGCAGAAAGCATGAACAGTGACACTATTATTCTCTGTTGTATTGATCACGACAAGCAGGAAATCCGTATGGTGTCGATTATGCGTGACACCTGGATGAATATGGCGAAATATACCGATGAATATTATGAGTTTGACAAAGCCAATTCCGCATACAACCGCGGCGGCCCGGAGAGTATGCTCTCCATGCTGAATACAAACCTTGACTTTGCACTGACCGATTACGTTACCGTAAACTTCAAGGCACTCGCCGATGCGATTGATGTCCTGGGCGGTCTCGACATCGAGATGACAAATGCAGAGTGTGTTCATGCAAACAACTACAACAGAGAGGTATCGGAAGCACAGGGCGTAGAGTATGAAGCTATTCCGTATGATGAGGACCTTGGGGATGATTACAGCGAAGTACGTCATGTCAGCGGTGCGCTTGCTACCTCCTATGCGCGGATCCGTTATGGCGGCGGTGATGATGCAAAACGTACCAGCCGTCAGCGAATTGTTATCAATCTTATGGTACAGAAGCTGAAACAGAATCCGACCAAGATTCCGGAAATTCTGGACAAGGTGATGGGAAATGTCAGCACCAGTCTTACCAAGAATGAAATCCTGGAACTTGGTATGCATGCGGTAACGTATACGATGGGAACCTCCTATGCCTATCCGTTCCAGCTCTGCTATGGTGAAAATGTAGTGAATGCCATTGGTGAGGATGTTGTAATTCCGGTTACGCTGGAGTTCAATGTAAGAGAGCTGCATGAATATCTGTATCCGGGTCTTTCGTATGAACCGTCTGCGGCTGTTACAGAGTACAGCGACTACATTGCAAGAAAGAGCGGTTACGATGAAGATATGATCGGCTATGTGCTGAACCAGGGGCCTGGTGCAGAGGCAGATTCGGTGATCGCAGGCGACTAAATACGAGGGAGAAAACCAGACATGAAATTCTATACCGTTGATGTTATGATACCAACGTATAAACCAGGGCAGGAGTTCGCAGAGCTTCTGCCCCGCCTTTTGGAACAGACTTACCCGATCCGGTCGATCCGGGTTGTAAACACAGGGAAAAAGTTCTGGAACCCGGCGTGGGAGCAGTTATCGGATAAAATTATGGTAGAGCATATCCGGCCAAGCGAATTTGACCACGGCGGAACGAGAAGGGCGATGGCAGAAAGTTCGGATGCGGATCTTCTGCTTTTTATGACCCAGGATGCCATGCCGTACGACAATGCGTGCGTGGAACATCTGGTGGAAAAATTTTCACTGCCGCATGTGAAGGCGGCCTATGCGCGGCAGCTTCCGCGGGATGACTGCCGTACACTGGAACGGTTTACGAGAGGCTTTAACTATCCGGAGGAGAGTGATATCAAGGATGCCGGTGATCTGCCAAAACTTGGTGTTAAGACTTTTTTCTGCTCCAATGTCTGTGCAATGTATGACCGCAGGACATATGAAGAGCTGGGTGGATTTGTAGAAAGCACCTTGTTTAACGAAGATATGATCTATGCCGGGCATCTTGTGCAGGCGGGCTATGCGATTGCCTATGCGGCAGATGCGAAGGTGGTACATTCCCACAATTACGGTTGTCTGGCACAGCTTCACCGCAATTTCGACCTCGGTGTATCCCAGGCACAGCATCCGGAGATCTTTGATGCGTATCCGTCTGAGGGTGAGGGAATCCGTATGGTGAAAAAATCGGCATCCTACGTCTGCAAAATTCATAAGCCGTGGCTGCTCGTCACGTTATTTTTTCAAAGCGGATTCAAATATGTGGGATACTTCCTCGGAAAACGATACAAAAGCCTTCCGGACGGTGTGATCCGCTGGTGTACCTCAAACAAAACGTGGTGGGAATATCACGGAAAGATAAGAAAAAAACGAAATAGAAGATAAGTGAAAGTAAAAAACAAAAATAAAAAGATTTTGTAAGTAAATACGAAATGCTCCATAAGGTTGACAGAGAACGGAGCAGCGTGGTAAAAAAGTAAAGAACAAGAAATTAGAAGGCGGCATAACCTGAAAACAGAACAAGGGTGCCGCCTTTTGCTGTTAGGAGGAAAAAATCTATGTGTGGAATTGTTGGATATATTGGAACCTGCCAGGCTGCCCCGGTGCTGCTGGACGGATTGTCAAAGCTGGAGTACCGCGGATACGATTCGGCCGGAATTGCTGTATACGATGGAAACAAAATTCAGATGCAGAAAGCAATGGGCCGTCTGAAGGTGCTTGAGGAAATGACACAAAATGGAGCGACACTTCCGGGTACCGTAGGAATCGGACATACGAGATGGGCAACGCATGGGGCACCTTCCGATCTGAATGCACATCCGCATTTCAATAAAGACCACTCGATTGTCGTTGTACACAATGGAATTATTGAGAATTATCTGAAATTAAAGAAAAAACTGATGTCCAAAGGATATGAGTTCCTTTCGGAGACAGATACCGAGGTAATTGCCCATATGCTGGATTACTATTATAACGGCGATCCGCTTGCAACGATCACAAAGGTTATGCACCGCATGGAGGGATCGTATGCACTGGGTATCCTGTTCCGCGACCATCCGGATGAGGTGTATGCGGTCCGTAAAGACAGCCCGCTGATCGTTGGTACAAGTAAGAGCGGAAACCTGATTGCATCCGATGTTCCGGCTGTCCTGAAATATACAAGAGATGTCTATTTTCTGGAAAATGAGGAGATCGTGAAACTGACCCGCGATGGCCTTCACTTCTACAATATTGACGAGGAGGAGCTGGAGAAAGAGGCAACCCACATCGACTGGGATATGAATGCGGCAGAAAAAGGCGGCTATGAGCATTTCATGCTGAAAGAGATGCATGAGCAGCCAAAAGCCGTAAAAGATACCCTGACGCCGCGTATTAAGAACGGTGATGTTGTGATCGAAGAACTCGGCATGACCGATGAGGAGATCCGCGCGATCCGCAAAATCTTTATCGTTGCCTGCGGTTCTGCATACCACACCGGTGTAACCGCAAAATACGTCTTCGAAAAGCTGGCAAGAATCCCGGTTGAGGTAGATCTGGCAAGCGAATTCCGCTACCGTGATCCGATTCTGCAGGAAAATACGCTCGTGGTCATCGTCAGCCAGTCGGGTGAGACGGCCGATACCCTCGCGGCTCTCCGCCTTGCAAAAGAAAAGGGCGTGCGTACCCTTGGCATCGTAAACGTAGTTGGAAGTTCGATTGCAAGAGAGGCAGACAATGTCATGTATACCTGGGCCGGTCCGGAGATCGCTGTTGCGACAACGAAAGCGTACAGCACACAGCTTATCGCGCAGTACCTTCTGGCGATGAAGTTTGCCAAAGTACGCGGAACCGTTTCACAGAATGACTTCGATGCGATGATCCAGAGCCTTGAGCGCCTGCCGGAGCAGATTTCCCTGCTGCTGTCCCACAAGGAGAACGTACAGCGTTTTGCCAACCGTTATCTTGCGGCAGAACACGTCTTTTTCATCGGACGCGGCATCGACTATGCAATCTCGATGGAGGGCTCCCTGAAGCTGAAAGAGATTTCCTACATCCACTCCGAGGCGTATGCAGCCGGTGAGCTGAAACACGGAACCATTTCCCTGATTGAGGACGGACGCCTTGTCGTAGCCGTGCTGACCCAGCCGGAGCTCTACAAGAAAACGATCAGCAATATTCAGGAAGTGAAGACACGAGGCGCGTTTGTCATGGCGGTAACGACCGTTGGCAATACAGAAGTGGAAAAAGTAGCCGACTACGTAGTTTGCCTGCCGGAGACAAATCCGATTTTTGCAAACTCCCTGGCGATCATTCCGCTGCAGCTCTTTGGCTACTACGTATCGATCGGCAGAGGCCTCGATGTGGATAAACCGAGAAACTTGGCGAAATCGGTTACGGTAGAATAAAAACCGCAGCATAAAATTCCTCTTTTTTCAAAATTATCACAGTTTCAACACAATTCTAACGTACAATAGGCAGTAGAAAATGAAGAAAGAAATAAGAGCACTGTGTATTGGTGCCTGAGATAGAAAAGAGAAAGAGGGATCAGCCATGAGTGAAGAATTCAAAAAAGAAGAAATAAATGGTGAGGCAGCAGAGAAAACCAAAGCTGCAGAGCATACAGAAGAAGTAAAAGCAGAAACGACAGCAGAGCAGAGTGCAGCAGAGACGGAAAAACCGCAGGAAACCGCAGAAGCGCCGAAGGCGGAAGAAAAGAAAACGACAACCTACAGCTGGGTGAATCCGAAAATCAGCGGAAAGACCGGCGAGGAGAATAACAGCGCTTCCTACACCGGAGAACCGGACCCGTCGGAGGCAAAGGCAGAGCGGACATCTTCTGCAAAGACAGAACATTATCAGTACCAGTCACAGACACAGAGTGCTCCGAAGCAGGAAAAACCACAGTTTTCTGCCGTTCCGCAGCCGCAGGATCACAAAAAGAAAGCGAAAAAACCAATGTCAGCCGCAAAAAAATGGGGCATGACACTTGCCATGGCAGCGTGCTTCGGACTCGTGGCAGGCGGTGTTTTCATTGGGACTGCAGCAGTCGGTACGAAAGTGATCGGTACAGCAACAGAGCAGAAGCAGGAAGTTACAATTCCGACGACCACCACAACAACGGCAGCAGACAGCAGTGATACCTCCGATACCGTAAAAGCAACCGGCGAGATGTCCGTGAAAGATGTTGCATCGAGTGCGATGCCGTCTCTGGTAGCAATTTCTACGACAACGGTGGAAGAAGTTGAGACATTCTTCGGAACCACAAGCCAGGAAGTTCCTGCAAGCGGAACCGGAGTTATTGTCGGACAGAACGACGATGAGCTCCTGATTGCGACAAACAACCACGTTGTCAGCGGTGCGACGTCTCTTTCCGTCAGCTTTATCGACGATGAGACGGTAGAAGGCCAGATCAAAGGTACCGATGCGGACAATGACCTTGCTGTTGTTGCAGTAAAACTTTCCGACATCAAGGACGAGACAAAGAGCCAGATCAAAATTGCCGTGATGGGAAATTCCGATGACCTTGAGGTCGGTGATCAGGTTGTGGCAATCGGAAATGCACTGGGAACCGGCCAGTCCCTGACGAGCGGATATATCAGTGCAAAAGACCGTACGATCTCCAGTCAGGATGAGAGTACCGGCGAGACGATTACTTCTGAGGGACTGATCCAGACCGATGCAGCCATCAACCCTGGAAACAGCGGCGGCGCCCTTCTGAACATGAACGGTGAGCTGATCGGCATTAACGAAGCAAAATACAGCTCCACACAGGTCGAGGGCATGGGCTTTGCGATCCCGATTTCGAAAGCGGAGCCGATTCTGCAGAACCTGATGAACCTGACAACAAGATACAAAGTCAGCGATGATAAGGCCGCTTATATCGGAATCAACATGGCGGATGTCAGCGCAGATGTTTCCCAGAACTACGGTATTCCGACCGGTGTCTGCATCATGAGCGTTGTGGACGGCAGCCCGGCAGCCGATGCGGGCTTCAAGAAAGGCGATGTTATCACCACGTTTGATGGAAGAAGCATCTCGAACGCCAAAGGCTTAAAAGAGACACTGACCTATTATGCGGCAGGCGAGACCGTAGATGTCACCGTACAGCGTGCGGACAACGGTGAGTACAAAGAAGTAACACTGACGCTGACCCTTGGCTCTGCAGCAGATATGCCGCAGACGAGCGGAAGCAGCAACGGAACCACAAACGATGGAACCGGAAGCTCCGATCAGAATGACCAGGGTATTCAGAATCCGTTTGGCAACAGATAAAAACTCGAAATAACTATTTCCTAAGAGAAAAAAGACGGACAGCACAGGAATATGAACGCCTGGCTGTCCGCCTTTTTTTGCATTTTTTGATATAATTTTTTGAATTTGTAAAATTCTTAAAAAAGTTGGTAATTTTTAAGAAAGTTTTTACTTGTGACCCTATGGCTTTTGGGCTATAATCAAGCTAGACCAAGCGATCTATTACAGAAAGGAATTTGAAAAATCATGTCAGAAGAGAAAGACAGAGTGGACGGTACCGCGGACGAAACTAAGGCGGAAACAAAAAGCTCTGACCATCATACAGAAGATACCTATGAAAAAGTCTGCTTCATGTGCCGCAGACCGGAGAGCAAAGCCGGAAAGATGATTACCCTTCCGGGAAACATCAATATCTGCCCGGACTGCATGCAGAAGAGCTTTGATACCATGAACCAGAACCCGGGCCAGATCAATGAGATGATGAATAATATGAACAACATGCCGAATATCGGCATGCTCGATCTCTCCGGGCTTTCCAACCAGATCCCGAACCGGCAGCGGGTAAAGAAAAAAGAAGAAAAGAAGAAAACAAAAGAATTTTCCATCAAGGACATTCCGCCGCCGCACCGGATCAAGGCGATGCTTGACGAATACGTTATCGGCCAGGACCGTGCAAAGAAAGTCATGTCGGTTGCCGTTTACAACCATTACAAACGTGTCTTTGCACCGCAGGACGGAAATATCGAGATCGAAAAATCCAACATGCTGATGATCGGACCGACCGGTTCCGGAAAAACGTATCTGGTGCAGACACTGGCACGCCTCTTAGATGTGCCGCTTGCCATCACGGACGCCACATCCCTTACCGAAGCGGGTTATATCGGTGATGATATTGAAAGCGTGGTATCTAAGCTTTTAGCGGCCGCAGACAACGATGTGGAGCGCGCGGAGCACGGTATCATCTTCATTGACGAGATCGACAAGATTGCGAAAAAGAAAAATACAAACCAGAGAGACGTCAGCGGAGAAGCCGTACAGCAGGGAATGCTGAAGCTCCTCGAGGGCAGCGACATCGAAGTTCCGGTGGGAGCCAACAGCAAAAATGCGATGGTTCCGCTCGAGACCGTCAATACCAGAAACATTCTCTTTATCTGCGGCGGTGCCTTCCCGGATCTGACGGACATCATCAAGGAGCGTCTGAACAAGACAGCTTCCATTGGCTTCCAGGCGGATCTGAAGGACAAGTATGATGGGGATAAGAACCTGCTGTCACAGGTGACCTTAGAAGACCTTCGGACTTTCGGTATGGTGCCGGAGTTCCTTGGCCGTCTGCCGATCGTATTTACGCTGGAGAGTCTCAATGAGGATATGCTGGTCGAGATCTTAAAAGAACCGAAAAATGCGATCCTGAAGCAGTATAAGAGACTGCTCGAACTCGACGAGGTGAAACTGGAATTTGATGATGATGCACTTCGCTCTATTGCAAGAAAAGCGCTGGAAAAAGATACCGGTGCGAGAGCACTCCGTTCGATCATCGAGGATTTCATGCTGGATATCATGTATGAGATTCCAAAGGACAGCAGCATCGGAGAGGTTATCATCACAAAAGACTATATTGAAAAGACCGGCGGGCCGACGATTCTCCTGCGCGGTCAGGAAGTTCCAAAGTTAGAGCAGAAATAAGGTAACTGGAAAACACAGCGGAGCAGACGTGAAACTGGCGTTTTCTTGAAATAAGAGATAAGAAAGAGAGGGTTTTAACTATGGCAGAGGATTTTTTTGGAAATTTAAGTAAAACACTGAAAAAAACAGTGGATACTGTGGGAAAGAAAACAGATGAATTCGTAGAAATTCAGAAGATCCGCACCCGTCAGCATGCGCTTGAGGATCAGATTGAGAAGAATTACCAGGATATCGGACAGATCATCTACAACCGCTATCTGAACGGCGAAGCATTCGACGAGAATCTTGCCGGCATCTGCAAAGATATCACCGATCTGGAAAAAGAGATTGCAGACTGCAGGGAAGACGTGGCAAACAAGAGAGGCCGCATCGTATGCCCGGCCTGCGGCGCAAGTGTTCCGAAAGATGCAGCTTTCTGCATGCGCTGCGGTGCTGCTATGCCGGAGAAGGAAGAAGAGCCGGAGGATGCCGAGTTTGTACACGTAGAACCGGAAGAAAAAGCAGAAGAAACCGAAGCAGCAGCGCCGGAAGAAGAGCCTGAAAAAGAAGCAGAGGTACCGGAAGAGGAATGATCTGGACCCTGCTGCCGGGAGCGGTTTTCCTTGCAGACGGATGCCTGAAAAAGAAGGCAGAAGAGGAGTTAAAGGAAAATGAGCAGATCCCGGTCTGCAAAGGACATATTGTCCTGCGGAAATGTCATAACCGCGGCGTAGCGGGCGGCGGCTTCGCGGACAGCACGAAGAAGGTGGAAATTCTCACCTTCTTTTTGCTGTCCGGACTGTGGGCGCGTCTCGGAGCGCTGGCGGGCAGACGTAAGTGTAAGGCGAAGAAGCTTGGGCTTGCGCTTACGATTGGCGGCGGCATGTCGAACTGGTATGACCGGCATAAGAGAGGTTACGTGACCGACTATGTCAGCTTCCGGTTTGGACCGGAGAAGTTCCGCAGACTTGTGTTCAATGTTTCTGATTTCTGTATTTTCTTCGGACTTGCGCTGCTGACGGCAATTTCCTGCCGGGAGTCCAGGTGATGCAGGATCTCCCGAAAAGCCCTGCGGATGGCGGGCTTTTCGGGGCAAAAAAGAAAATTTGAAATTTTTTGAAAAAATTTGAAAAAAGCTGTTGACAGATTCGGAATCATCTGGTAATATATGTTTTGTTGAACGGCACATGAGAGCCGCAAGACAAGAAATGCAGGAGTGGCGGAATTGGCAGACGCGCAGGCTTCAGGTGCCTGTGGTCGCAAGATCGTGTGGGTTCAAGTCCCATCTCCTGCATTATTTTTTACCCTGCCTGGAATGATGCAGAAACTTCCCGGCAGGGTCTTTTTATTTCTGTGCGGAGAAGATGTGCAGACGGGGAAAGAAAAACAGACGAATCTCAGACAGTGTAAAATTGTTTAAAATTATCACTATTATCCATATTTTTCATAAAATCAAAAAAATTAAAATTTTTTCAAAAAAAGTGTTGACTTTTCTTTAGAAAGCTGTTATTATCTATCTTGTCAAGCGGACAACCGCTAAGACAACTAAGAAATGCAGGAGTGGCGGAATTGGCAGACGCGCAGGCTTCAGGTGCCTGTGGTCGCAAGATCGTGTGGGTTCAAGTCCCATCTCCTGCATTATTTTTTCGCTTTGCGTATCAAGAATTGGTCCGGTGGACCAATTCGGATTGCCCTGATGGGAAGTGTGAAAACTTTCCGTCAGGGTATTTTTATTTTTCCAGAAAAGAAAATAATTCCGACAGGACATTTTATGCCCAATACACACTTCAAAAGTATTCCAGAAAAGAAATTTCCGTAATTCGACAAAAATAGTTGAAATGTTTCCCTGGTTGTGATAGAATCTGAAAGATTAAAGTATGAGATGCATATTTCATACAAACTCAAAACCGAACGAAAAAGAAAGGAAAACGGTGGAATGATGAAAGCTTTTCTAATCTTAGAAGACGGGCATGTCTTTACCGGAACCAGCATTGGTTCACAAAAAGAAGTGATCAGTGAAATCGTATTTAATACATCCATGACTGGATATCTCGAAGTGCTGACTGACCCATCCTATGCGGGACAGGCAGTATGTATGACGTATCCTCTTATTGGAAACTATGGAATTTGTTATGATGATCAGGAGTCCTTAAGACCCTGGCCGGATGGCTATATTGTAAGAGAATTATCCCGTCTCCCCAGCAACTTCCGTTGCCAGGACACCATTCAGAATTTCCTGAAAAAGTTCGATATTCCCGGAATCGCCGGAATCGATACTCGTGCTCTCACCAAAATTCTTCGTGAAAAAGGTACCATGAACGGTATGATCACGACCAACGAAAATTATCACCTCGATGAAATTATTCCAAAATTAAAAGCGTATAATACCGGAAAAGTTGTAGAAAAGGTAACCTGCTCTGAAAAATCAGTTTTAAAAGGAGAAGGCTTTAAAGTTGCACTTCTGGATCTTGGCGCAAAGAACAACATCGCACGTTCCTTAAATGAGCGCGGATGCGAAGTGACCATTTATCCGGCGCTTACTACAGCAGAAGAGATCCTCACCGCAAATCCGGACGGAATCATGCTGTCCAACGGCCCTGGAGATCCGAAAGAGTGCGTATCCATTATCAAAGAGATTAAAAAACTGTACGATTCCAATGTACCGATCTTTGCAATCTGTCTTGGACATCAGCTGATGGCACTGGCTACCGGCGCAGATACCCACAAGATGAAATACGGCCACCGCGGCGGAAACCACCCGGTCAAGGATCTGGCAACCGGAAGAGTTTACATTTCTTCCCAGAACCACGGCTACGTCGTAGATACCGATACCCTGGATCCGAATGTGGCAGTTCCGGCCTTTGTGAACGTCAACGACGGCACCAACGAGGGACTCAAATACGTCGGCAAAAACATCTTTACCGTACAGTTCCATCCGGAGGCATGCCCTGGCCCGCAGGATTCCGGATACCTGTTTGATCGATTCCTTGAGATGATGGGAGGTAACAAATAATGCCAAAGAATCCGAATATTAAAAAAGTTCTGGTTATCGGTTCCGGTCCGATCGTCATCGGACAGGCAGCAGAGTTCGACTACGCAGGAACACAGGCGTGCCGTTCCCTGAAAGAAGAGGGAATGGAAGTTGTTCTTCTGAACTCCAACCCGGCAACCATCATGACCGATAAAGATATCGCAGACCGCGTTTACATCGAGCCGCTGACCGTAGAAGTGGTAGAGCAGCTCATCCAGAAGGAAAAACCGGACAGCGTTCTTCCGACTCTGGGAGGCCAGGCAGGACTGAACCTTGCGATGGAACTCGAAGAAAAAGGCTTCTTAAAAGAAAACAACGTACGCCTGATCGGTACCACAGCACAGACCATCAAAAAAGCAGAGGACCGTCAGGAATTCAAAGATACCATGGAAAAAATCGGCGAGCCGGTAGCGGCATCCCTGGTTGTCCATGATGTACAGGCTGGTATCGATTTCACCAACAAGATCGGTTATCCGGTTGTACTGCGTCCGGCTTACACCCTCGGCGGAAGCGGCGGCGGTATCGCTTACAACGAAGAAGAGCTGATCGAGATCCTCTCGAACGGACTCCGTCTTTCCCGTGTCGGCGAAGTACTCGTTGAAAGATGTATCGCCGGATGGAAAGAGATCGAGTACGAGGTAATGCGGGACAGCGTAGGAAACTGCATCACCGTCTGCAACATGGAGAACATCGACCCGGTCGGCGTTCACACCGGAGACAGTATTGTCGTAGCACCATCCCAGACCCTGGGAGATAAAGAGTATCAGATGCTGCGTACTTCTGCACTCAACATCATCACCGAGCTTGGCATCACCGGCGGATGCAACGTACAGTATGCGTTGAATCCGGACAGCTTCGAGTACTGTGTTATCGAGGTAAATCCGCGTGTCAGCCGTTCTTCCGCACTGGCTTCCAAAGCGACCGGTTATCCGATTGCAAAGGTTGCTGCAAAGATCGCACTTGGCTACACTCTGGATGAGATCCCGAACGCCATTACCGGAAAAACCTACGCAAGCTTCGAGCCGATGCTGGATTACTGTGTTGTAAAAATCCCGCGTCTGCCGTTCGATAAGTTTATCAGTGCAAAACGTACCCTGACCACACAGATGAAGGCAACCGGTGAGGTTATGAGTATCTGCAACAACTTCGAGGGCGCGCTGATGAAAGCCATCCGTTCCCTGGAACAGCACGTAGATTCCCTGATGTCCTATGACTTCAGCCACTTGTCCAAAGACGAGCTGATCGAAGAGCTTCACATCGTAGACGATATGAGAATCTGGAGAATCGCAGAGGCGATCCGTCAGGGCATCTCCTACGACGAGATCCACGAGATCACCAAAATCGATGTATGGTTCATCGATAAGCTGGCTATCCTCGTTGAGATGGAGCAGGCATTACAGGCCAAAGAGCTGGATGAGGATCTGCTGCGCGAAGCAAAACGCCTTGAGTTCCCGGATTACCTGGTGGCAAAACTGGCAGGAAAGACCGAAGAAGAAGTAAAAGCGTTAAGAAAACAGTATGATATCACCGCAGCTTACAAGATGGTAGATACCTGTGCCGCTGAGTTCGCAGCAACCACACCGTATTACTATTCCGTATACGGCGGCGAAAACGAAGCTGTCGAGACAAACGACAGAAAGAAAGTCCTCGTCCTTGGTTCCGGCCCGATCCGTATCGGACAGGGTATCGAGTTTGACTTCTGCTCCGTACATTGTACCTGGGCATTCAAGAAAGAGGGCTATGAGACCATCATCATCAACAACAACCCGGAGACCGTCAGCACCGACTTCGATATCGCAGATAAACTGTATTTCGAGCCGCTGACACCGGAAGATGTAGAAAATATCGTCAACATCGAGCATCCGGACGGAGCCGTTGTACAGTTCGGCGGCCAGACTGCGATTAAGCTGACCGAAGCACTCCTGAAAATGGGTGTGCCGATCCTTGGAACATCTGCAGAGAACGTAGATGCCGCAGAGGACCGTGAGCTGTTCGATGAGATCCTGGAGCAGTGTGAAATCCCGCGTCCGAAGGGACACACCGTATTCACTGCAGAAGAGGCGAAAAAAGCAGCCAACGAGCTCGGCTATCCGGTACTCGTCCGCCCGTCCTACGTCCTTGGAGGACAGGGTATGCAGATCGCCATCAGCGATGAGGACGTCGATGAATTTATCGGCATCATCAACCGGATCGCACAGGAGCATCCGATCCTGGTTGATAAATATCTGCAGGGCAAGGAGATCGAGGTTGATGCAGTCTGCGACGGCACCGATATCCTGATTCCTGGTATCATGGAGCACATCGAGCGCGCCGGCGTTCACTCCGGAGACAGTATCTCCGTTTATCCGGCACAGAGCATCAGCCAGCATGCAAAAGACACCATCGTAGAGTATACGAAACGTCTGGCAAGATCCCTGCATGTCATCGGTATGATCAACATCCAGTTCATCGTATGCGGTGAGGATGTTTACGTCATCGAGGTCAACCCGCGTTCTTCTCGTACCGTGCCGTACATCAGCAAGGTAACCGGAATCCCGATCGTGCCGCTGGCAACGAAAGTCATCCTTGGCCACACGATCCGCGAGCTTGGCTACGAGCCGGGTCTGCAGAGAGAGGCAGATTACATTGCCATCAAGATGCCGGTATTCTCCTTCGAGAAGATCCGCGGCGCAGATATCGCCCTTGGACCGGAGATGAAATCCACCGGTGAGTGCCTTGGTATTGCAAAGACCTTCAATGAGGCTCTTTACAAAGCATTCCTCGGCGCCGGAATCAACCTGCCGAAATACAAAAACATGATCATCACCGTAAAGGATGAGGATAAAGAGGATATCGTTCCGATCGCACAGAGATTCCAGGCTCTCGGCTACAAGATCTATGCGACGAGAAATACCGCGAAAGCCCTGAACGAGAACGGCGTCAATGCGATCCGCACCAACAAGATCGAGCAGCCGTCCCCGAACCTGATGGACCTGATCCTCGGCCACAAGATCGACCTCGTCATCGATACTCCGTCCCAGGGTGTTGAGCACTCCAAAGACGGATTCGTCATCCGCCGGAACGCGATCGAGACAGGTGTCAACGTACTGACCTCTCTGGATACCGCAACCGCACTCGTAACCAGTCTGGAAAATACAGATGTGAAGAAGCTGACCCTGATTGATATCGCAACGATCGACAAGAGATAAGCATGATAGAAGCATAAAGCAAAGAAAAGCTCTCTGCTGCAGAAACAAAGCGGCAGAGAGCTTTTTTGGCCGAATGTGGGTTATGGATTTTACAAAAAAGAAAACGTGACGCGCTTGTGTTTTTGGCATAAGTATGATAGATTTTTAATAGAATGCCAGAAAAGGGCATCCAATTCAAAAAGAGAAAGGTACATATCGTATGAACATCATTGAGTGGTTAAAGGTTATCCTGCTGGGTATCGTAGAGGGCATTACCGAGTGGCTTCCGATCAGCAGCACCGGCCACATGATTCTGGTAGATGAGTTTATTAAGCTGAATGTGACAGCTGATTTCAAGAATGTTTTTGAAGTTGTCATCCAGCTCGGTGCAATCCTTGCGGTTGTCGTCATCTATTTCTGGGATCTCTGGCCGTTTCATGGCAAAAGCAAAGCGAAAAGCAAGAGCTATTTTGCCAATCCAAGCGACAACAAGGTCTTTGCAGGGATTCAGAACTTTGTAGACAATTACTGTTATCTGGACAAAATTATCATGTGGTTCAAGATTGTCGTATCGTGTCTGCCGGCAGCCGTGATCGGACTGGCATTCAACGACTGGATCGAGGCCCATCTGATGAATTACGTGATCGTAGCACTGATGCTGATCATCTATGGTGTCCTCTTCATCATCATTGAGAATTACAACAAGACGAGAACACTGTCTGCAACAAAAATCAAAGAGATTACCTGGAAAAATGCGCTGTATATCGGTGTTTTCCAGCTCCTTTCCATCGTACCGGGAACTTCCCGTTCGGGAGCAACCATCATCGGCGGTATCCTGCTGGGATGCTCGAGAGAGCTGGCATCGGAGTACACGTTTTTCCTTGCCGTTCCGGTTATGTTTGGCGCGAGCCTTTTAAAACTGGTAAAACACGGCTTTGCCTTTACCGGTGTTGAGGTGGCGATCATGATCGTCGGCATGCTGGTGGCATTTGCGGTATCGATTTTTGCCATCAAATTTCTGATGCAGTACATCAAGAAGCACGATTTCAAAGCCTTCGGCTGGTACCGTATCGTACTCGGTGTGATTGTGCTGCTGTATTTCGTAATCAAAACCGTAATTCTGAAAGCATAAAATCGAACAATTCCGAAAATTTACCGGGGAAAATAGAAGAAGAAGTATCGTAAAATGAAAAAAAATTGTGCGATACTTCTTTTTTTACGCGAAAATTACAAAAAACCCTGTAAAAAGTAACCAAAAGCTGATATAATAGGACATAACAGGGGCACAGACGATACAGTTCACCCGCGCCATTCGCAAAACTGCGCTTTCAGCGCTTTCCGCTGCTGCGCAGCTCCTTTTGCTCATTTCTCGGCGCTCCCTTCGTGTGTTCTTGCAAACAAATTTTCATGCAAGCATGAAATTTGCCCGCCAGAACACACGAGTGAACTGTAAATTAAAAAAAATACCGAAAATTTGCCATATTTTTATTGACTAAAGATATTCTTATGGTAAAATAAATGTGTGCGCCCGAGAATATCTTTCTTTTCGGTGCAATCAGTATAGGGTGAACGTATCATCCAGGGCAATCTGGAAATACTTTACTATAACCTATCAAAATTACAAGTAGGAGGAAAAGTAACAATGGCAAAATGGGTTTACATGTTCACTGAAGGTAATGCAGACATGCGTAACCTTCTCGGTGGAAAAGGCGCAAACCTGGCTGAGATGACAAACCTGGGACTTCCTGTACCACAGGGATTCACGGTAACAACCGAGGCTTGTACACAGTACTATGAGGATGGCAGACAGATCAACGACGAGATCATGGGTCAGATCATGGAAGCAATCGATAAAATGGAAGGAATCACAGGAAAGAAATTCGGAGACGCTAAGAATCCGCTGCTCGTTTCTGTACGTTCCGGAGCAAGAGCTTCCATGCCAGGTATGATGGATACCATCCTGAACCTTGGTCTGAACGAAGAGGTTGTTGAAACTCTGTCACAGGCTTCCGGCAACCCACGTTGGGCTTGGGACTGCTACAGAAGATTCATTCAGATGTTCTCTGACGTAGTTATGGAAGTTGGTAAAAAATACTTCGAAGAGCTGATCGACAAGATGAAAGAGGAGAAAGGCGTAAAACAGGACGTAGATCTTGACGCAGATGACCTCAAAAAACTGGCTGAGCAGTTCAAAGCTGAGTACAAAGCTAAAATCGGTGAGGATTTCCCGACCGATCCTAAGGTACAGCTGATGGAGGCTGTTAAAGCCGTATTCCGTTCCTGGGACAACCCGAGAGCAAACGTTTATCGTCGTGACAACGACATCCCGTATTCCTGGGGTACCGCTGTTAACGTACAGATGATGGCATTCGGAAACATGGGAGATGACTGTGGTACAGGTGTTGCCTTCACCCGTGACCCTGCTACAGGAGAAAACGGACTGTTCGGTGAGTTCCTTACCAACGCACAGGGCGAGGACGTAGTTGCCGGTGTTCGTACACCTATGCACATTTCCGAGATGGAAGAGAAATTCCCGGAAGCTTTCAAACAGTTCAAAGAAGTTTGCAAAACTCTGGAAACACACTACAGAGATATGCAGGACATGGAGTTCACTGTAGAGCACGGTAAACTGTACATGCTGCAGACACGTAACGGTAAGAGAACAGCAAAAGCTGCTCTGAAAATCGCCTGCGACCTTGTAGATGAGGGAATGAGAACAGAGGAAGAGGCAGTTGCAATGATCGATCCTCGTAACCTTGACTCTCTGCTTCATCCGCAGTTCGATGCAAAAGCACTGAAAGAGGCTACTCCAATGGCAAAAGCACTGGGAGCATCTCCGGGAGCTGCTTGCGGTAAAATCGTCTTCACAGCTGATGACGCTGTTGCATGGGCTGAAAGAGGAGAAAAAGTTGTTCTGGTTCGTCTTGAGACATCCCCAGAAGATATCACAGGTATGAAATCTGCACAGGGTATCCTGACTGTTCGTGGTGGTATGACTTCCCACGCAGCCGTAGTTGCCCGTGGTATGGGAACCTGCTGTGTATCCGGTTGCGGTGATATCGTAATGGACGAGGCAAACAAGAAATTCACACTGGCTGGCAAAGAGTTCCACGAGGGAGACTGCATCTCTCTGGATGGTTCTACAGGATGCATCTATGACGGACTGATCCCGACCGTAGACGCTACCATCGCTGGCGAGTTCGGAAGAATCATGGGCTGGGCAGATAAATACAGAACCATGAAAGTTCGTACAAACGCTGATACTCCGGCAGACGCTAAAAAAGCTCGTGAGCTTGGCGCAGAAGGTATTGGTCTTTGCCGTACAGAGCATATGTTCTTCGAAGGCAACAGAATCGATGCATTCCGTGAGATGATCTGCGCTGAAACCGTAGAAGAGAGAGAAGCAGCACTTGCTAAGATCCTTCCGGAGCAGCAGGGAGACTTCGAGAAGCTGTATGAAGCTCTGGAAGGCAACCCGGTTACCATCCGTTTCCTGGATCCGCCGCTTCATGAGTTCGTTCCGACTGAGGAAGAGGACATCAAGAAACTGGCTGACGCACAGGGCAAATCTGTTGAGCAGATCAAAGCAATCATCGCTGGTCTGCATGAGTTCAACCCGATGATGGGTCATCGTGGATGCCGTCTTGCTGTAACTTATCCGGAAATCGCTAAGATGCAGACAAGCGCAGTAATCCGCGCAGCCATCAACGTGAAGAAAGCTCATCCGGATTGGAATGTTAAACCGGAAATCATGATCCCGCTTGTTGGCGATATCAAAGAGCTGAAATACGTTAAGAAATTCGTAGTAGAGACCGCTGACGCTGAAATCGCAGCTGCAGGCAGCGACCTTGAATACGAAGTTGGTACCATGATCGAGATCCCGAGAGCAGCTCTGACTGCAGATGAGATCGCAAAAGAGGCAGACTTCTTCTGCTTTGGAACCAACGACCTTACTCAGATGACTTACGGATTCTCCCGTGACGATGCTGGTAAATTCCTGAACGCTTACTATGACGCTAAGATCTTCGAGAACGATCCATTCGCAAAACTCGATCAGGACGGCGTTGGCAAGCTGATGAAGATGGCTATCGATCTTGGAAGACCGGTTAACTCTTCTCTGCACGTAGGTATCTGCGGTGAGCACGGTGGAGATCCGAGCTCCGTAGAGTTCTGCAACAAACTGGGTCTGGACTATGTTTCCTGCTCACCGTTCCGTGTGCCGATCGCCCGTCTGGCAGCAGCTCAGGCAGCTATCGCTCAGAAGAACGCTTAATTTAAGCAGAATCTGTCCGAATCAGGATTTTCATGCAATAGCATGATTTGTGTTCAAACGTAAGGAGACCCCGGCGGTCTGTAGAAATACAGGCGCCGGGGTCTTTTTTATCAATCGTTTAAAATCAAAGTGGGAGGGAAAACGGATGCAGAATGAAACAGCCAAAGAAAACCTGCTGCGGCAGATCCGGGAATACCGTCCGTACAATGAGCAGGAAGAGCGGGATCGGGCGATTCTGCTGAAATGGATGGAGAGCGGATGCGATATTTTGACGCGGGAAAATGAGACCGCACATCTGACTGCCTCCGCCTGGGTCGTAAGCCCGGATCGGAAGCAGGTGCTGATGGCGTATCACAATATTTACCATTCCTGGGCATGGCTCGGCGGCCACGCGGACGGAGATGCGGATCTTTGCAGCGTGGCGGTAAGAGAAGTGAAGGAGGAATCCGGGATTGAAGAGGTGAAGCTCTTATCGGATCAGCCATTCTCGCTCGAAATCCTGTCGGTGGACGGCCATGTGAAGCGCGGAAAGTACGTGACGACACATCTCCATCTGAATGTGACATATCTCATGGAAGCAGACCCGGTACAGGAAATCCGCTGCAAGCCGGATGAAAACAGCGCAGTCGGCTGGATTCCGGTGGAGCAGATCGCAGAAAAATCGACAGAGCCATGGTTTGTGGAGCGTGTGTATGGCAAGCTGTGTGAGAAAGTGAAAAGAGATTTCTGTGAAGTGTAATATGCAATCCGCGTATGAACTGCCATTTAGAATAAGCATTAGACAAATGAGCTGTTAGATGTCTAAAATAGAGACAGAAAGAAAAATGGCAGGAGGGGTTTTATGTTTACAAATCAGGATTTGAAAAAGCTGATTATTCCGCTTTTCCTAGAGCAGCTTCTGGTGGCTCTGGTCGGAATTGCGGACGTGTTTGTTATCGGATTTGTCGGAGAGGCGGCGGTTTCCGGTGTGTCACTGGTCAATGCGTTTAATATGATCTTTATCAATCTGTTCACAGCGCTGGCATCCGGCGGTGCGGTGGTCATCAGCCAGTATATCGGAAAGAAGGACAAGGAGCAGGCGGGAGCGGCAGCTTCCCAGCTTCTGACGGCATCGGTATTGCTGTCGGTTGTTATTTCTGTAGTGGTACTGGTTGCCAACGAACAGCTGATGCGTTTGATGTTCGGCAAGGTTGAGGATGATGTCATGGCGGCATGCGTGACGTATCTGCGTATCTCGGCATATTCCTATCCGGCAATGGCGATTTACAATGCGGGAGCGGCTTTGTACCGCAGTTTTGGAAAAACCAGCACGACGATGTACCTTTCGATTGCATCGAATGTGATCAACGTAGTCGGAAACTGTATCGGCGTCTTTGCTTTGCATACAGGTGTGCCTGGCGTTGCGGTTCCGTCGCTGATTGCGCGTATCTTTTCCGCAGCTGTTATCACGGTTCTCTGCTTCTCAAAGCGAAATCCGGTGCAGTATCTGAAAGAGTGGATTTTTAAAGTAGACTTGAGCTTCCAGAAAACGATCCTCAGTATCGCAGTTCCGAACGGTATCGAGAGCGGTATTTTCCAGCTCGTCAAAGTAGCACTTTCCAGTGTGGTAGCACTGTTTGGTACCTACCAGATTGCCGCAAACGGCATTGCCCAGAGTATATGGTCCATGGCGGCACTCACAAGCAGTGCACTTTCCCCAGTATTCATCACCGTCATCGGACAGTGCATGGGCGCGGGAGATACTGATCAGGCGGAGTATTATTTCCGCAAGCTGATAAAAATCACACTGATCATTGGAGTGGCATGGAATGCGCTTGTCTTTGCAGTCACACCGTTTGTCCTTTCCTTCTATGCGGTGTCCGAGGAGACGAAGCGGCTGACACTCTGGCTGGTACTGCTGCATAATATTTTCAACGGTATTGCACTCTGCTACGCCGGACCGCTTGGAAGCGGCCTTCGTGCGACAGGAGATGTAAAATTCACAATGGGAATTTCCCTCTTCACGACCATCGGCGTCCGCCTGATTTTCTCTGTGATTTTTGCAATCTGGATGAACATGGGCGTTATGGGAATCGCTCTTGCGATGTGCCTCGACTGGTCCGTGCGCGGCATCATCTTCTGGTGGAGATTCAAACAGGGCAAGTGGAAAACGTTTCAGGTTATCCGTGAGTGAAAAAACGATCCTCTTTTTCTGACGACAGAAAAGTTGTTGGGAAAAGGGGATTTTTGGGGTAAAAGGGATTATTTCGGCGCGTTGAAAATCATGCCGGGGTATGGTAAAATGGACTCCGAAAAACAGCAAAAGGAGGAAAATATAAGTAACTAAATATATTGTCAAATGTGATATAATGTGTTTAAACATACAAAAGGAGAATCATATTATGAACACATCAAATATCACAAACTACAAGCCGAAGGATTTTGCTGAATTGTTAGGGATATCTGTTAAAACGCTACAGCGTTGGGACAGAGAAGGGATTTTAAAAGCAAATCGAACTCCAACTGACAGGCGTTATTATACGTATGACCAATATCTTCAATTCAAAGGCATAAATATCGAAAATGATAAACGTCAGGCAGTTATTTATGCCAGAGTATCTACAAAAAATCAAAAAGACGATTTGCAAAACCAGGTCGCATTTTTGCGACAGTTTTGTAATGCCAGAGGAATCATTGTAGACCAATGTATCGAAGAGTATGGAAGTGGTCTTAATTACAACCGCAAAAAGTGGAATAAATTATTAGATGAAGTAATGGAACAGAAAGTAAAAACGATCATCATAACCCACAAAGACAGATTTATCCGATTCGGTTATGATTGGTTTGAAAAATTCTGTATGAAATGCAACACAACGATCGTGGTGGTAAACAACGAAGAATTATCACCACAGGAAGAACTTGTACAGGATATTGTTTCCATACTTCATGTGTTCTCCTGCAGGCTGTATGGACTTCGTAAGTATAAAAAACAAATAGAGAGGGACGAGGAAATTGCTAAAGAGCTTCAAGACGGAAATCCATCCGACAGAAGAGCAGAAAGTCAGGATTCATAAAACAATAGGAACTTGTAGATTTATTTACAATTTCTATCTGGCCCATAACAAGGAACTTTATCAAAATGGCGAAAAATTCATGAGCAGCAGTAAATTCAGAGTCTGGCTGAATCATGAATACCTTCCACAACATCCAGAATATTTATGGATTAAGGAAGCATACTCAAAAGCGGTGACCCAGGCAGTAAATCATGGACAGACTGCATTTAAAAAATTCTTTAATCATGAAAGTGCTTTTCCGAAGTTCAAAAAGAAAGGCAGATCAGATGTGAAGATGTATTTCGTAAAGAATAATCCGAAAGATTGTCGCTGCGAGAGACACCGAGTTAACATTCCATCACTTGGATGGGTTCGTATCAAAGAAAAAGGATACATTCCTACGACGAAAGAAGGATATATCATAAAAAGCGGCCATGTTTCCATGAAAGCGGGCAGATATTATGTTTCGGCTCTTATAGAAATTCCTGATAATAAAACTGCTGATCTTTCTAACGAAGGAATCGGCATCGACCTGGGGTTAAAGGATTTTGCCATTGTTTCAAATGGTAAGACATATAAGAATATCAACAAATCAGCAAGATTAAAGAAATTAGAAAAACGACTCGTTCGGGAACAGAGATGTCTCTCCCGAAAGTATGAAAATCTAAAGAAAGGAGAGTCCACTCAAAGAGCGAATATACAAAAACAAAAACTTAAGGTACAAAAACTTCATCATAAAATAGACAATATCCGTACGGATTACATCAATAAGACAATCGCAGAGATCGTAAAAACCAAACCATCTTATATAACGATTGAAGACTTAAACGTATCGGGAATGATGAAGAACAAACATCTTTCAAGAGCAGTTGCTTCGCAGAAGTTTTACGAATTCAGAATAAAGCTTAAGGCGAAAAGCAGGGAAAATGGTATTGAGCTTCGGGTTGCAGACAGATGGTATCCATCATCAAAAATCTG